>CACYEB010000022.1 GCA_902773305.1 uncultured Bacteroidia bacterium | reverse complement strand
GGAACTATCCGGTCGATTCGTCTAACGGTTAGGACAAGAGATTCTCAATCTCTAAATAGGAGTTCGATTCTCCTATCGACTACCAAACCCCAAGCTGCCCATAACGGGGCGGCTTTTTTTATGTTATGAGAAAAGTCAGAGTCCGTTTCGCGCCCAGCCCCACCGGAGCCCTTCATATCGGAGGAGTGCGCACCGCCCTTTACAACTACCTGTTTGCACGTCACAACGGCGGCGACTTTATCCTCCGCATAGAGGATACAGACAGCCAGCGGTTCGTCCCCGGTGCCGAAGACTACATCATAGAGGCGCTTGAATGGTGCGGCATCAAGGTGGATGAAGGCGTCGGAGTCGGCGGACCTCACGCTCCTTACCGCCAGAGTGAGCGGCGCGATATCTATCTCAAATACGCTATGCAGCTGGTAGATAACGGCAGCGCATATTATGCCTTTGACACAGCAGAAGAGCTCAACGCCCTGCGCAGCGCCTGCGAGGCCAAGGGCGAGACTTTCTCTTACGATGCCAAGAGCCGCGGCTCTTTGAAAAATTCACTCTCGCTGCCTGCAGAGGAAGTCAAGCGCCGCATCGAAGCCGGCCACCAGTGGGTCATCCGCTTCAAAATGCCCGAAAACGAAGATGTGGAAATGGACGACATAATCCGCGGCCACATTACCATCAATACTTCTACCCTCGACGACAAGGTGCTCTACAAATCTGCGGATGCGCTGCCCACCTATCATCTGGCTAATATTGTGGATGACCACCTGATGGAAATCAGCCACGTGATCCGCGGTGAGGAGTGGCTGCCTTCGCTGCCGCTGCATTTTTTGTTGTACCGCGCTTTCGGATGGACTGACAGCCAGCCGTTGTTCGCCCACCTTCCGCTTTTGCTCAAGCCGCAGGGCCAGGGCAAACTGAGCAAGCGTGACGGTGACAAGTTCGGATTCCCCGTGTTTCCTCTTGAGTGGCACGCACCCGACGGTGAAGTCTCTATGGGCTACCGTGAGTCGGGTTATCTCCCAGGCGCGTTCGTGAATATGCTGGCGCTTCTGGGTTGGAATCCCGGTACCGAGCAGGAGATATTCACAATGGAAGAACTTTGCCGGCAATTCTCGCTGGACAAGGTGAGCAAGAGCGGAGCCCGCTTCAGTCCCGACAAGGCCAAATGGTTCAACGCCCAGTATATGCGTGCTGCCAGCGATGACTTCCTGGCCGGTTTGCTGCTGCCACAACTGGAAGCCGAAGGTATAACCACCACCGCAGTCCGTGCCGCCGATGCAGTGGCCATCATCAAGGAGAGAACCACTTTCCCGAAAGATTTGCTGGATTTGACGATATATATGTTCAGGGCCCCGGAAACCTACGACGAAAAGAGCGTGGCCAAATTCTGGAAACCGGAGAATGTTGCATATATGCGGGATCTCCGCGAGATAATTGCCGGTATGGAGGTGTTTGAAAAGGAGAGCGCAGAGCATCTTGTCCGCGAGTGGATAGAGGCGGGCCAGCTCCCTATGGGCAAGATAATGAACTGCCTGCGCATAGCAGTTATGGGTATCGGCCAGGGACCCGACATTTTCTCTATATGCGAGTTTATCGGAAAGGAAGAAACCCTGAACCGTATGGACAGAGCCCTGACTGTCTTAAAATAACAGCGCGGCAACGCCTCAGAGCACCCTTACAAGATCTTCGTAATATCTTTTGCTGACAGGAATCGGTGCCAGGTCGGGCGAGTCCAGCTCGGCTACGATGTTGTTTTCCTTCTCTTTGCGCAATGCCTTGATGTGCTTTGGATTGACAAAGAATGAGCGGTGGCACCGGAGGATGCCGTTCGCTGCACAGATATCTTCTATCCGCTTCATGGAACTGCGCAGTTCGTAGGTCTTCTTCTTGTCGCCCTCTTTGTAGTTGACTATGATGTAGTTTTCGTCGGCCTTGATAAACAGCACATTCTCTCCTGTGACCACAAATTTGAGGTTGTGGTTGCTGTCGTAGAAATGCATCTTTGAGTCGCCATCGGTGGCGGCAAATCTCTCTGACTTGGCTGCCGACAGGGCGAATGACAGTTCCAGAAAGACATACGGGAAAATCAGGACCAGTGTGAGATACGCCAGACAACTGATCAGTATCTCCAGATACTGCACCCCGTAGTCGCCTATCAGCGAGACATAGAGCGCAACGAAAAACGAGCTGACGACTATTTCCCCAAGACACCATACCCTGAACCAGTTCATTGACAGATGCCTGATTGCGCCTGTAAAATAAAGTATCATCCGGGAGGCGACCATAACCAGCAGGATGATGCACATTATCATAGTTATGTTGAAGGAGAACGAAGCCTTGGCGGTGTTGAGCAAAGAGTCGATATGGAAGGGCTTGAAAACAGCCGCGAATATCAGGAAGAAGAAGGGAATCACACTGAAATAGAAAGCCTGTGAAGAAAATCTCTTGAAAGCTTCGGGCAGTGATTTGGTGTTGAATGATGCCTGCATTGAGGTTACATTTAATTTTGACAAAGGTACGAAACTTTGGCCGAAAGAACTTCCGTTTAAGAAAACGAATTGTTAATTTCGCGGTGCTTTTATCAAGGAATATGAAACAGACACCAATTTTACTCCTGACCGGTTATCTTGGGAGCGGCAAAACCACCCTTGTCAACCGGATACTGGCAAACCGCAAGGGAATCAAGTTTGCGGTAATAGTAAATGACATCGGAGAGATTAATATCGATGCTGCCCTGATAGCTAAAGAAGGGGTGGT
>CACYEB010000021.1 GCA_902773305.1 uncultured Bacteroidia bacterium | reverse complement strand
CCTTGTCGACCATTTTGAGCCGACGGCAGAAGGGGAATGTTGGAACGAAATCAAGACAGGTCTCCACCCGGCTGAATTCATTGAGACACGCCGCACCTGCTTTAGCGGTACGGTGCCTTTCGAAACCCGCGACAGTGTCCAGGTGCTGAACCTGGTAGAGGGGGAGGAGGCAGTCGTGGAGAGTCCTGACGGCAGTTTTGAGCCATTCGTTGTGCATTATGCCGAAACATTTATCGTTCCTGCTTGCGTTGGGCAATTCACCATTCGCCCTTACGGGGCTTCCGAGGGAAAGGAGTGTATGGTGGTGAGAGCATTTGTAAGATTTAACGCCTGACGGTTATGTACGAAAACGACAGCAGAACAGTAATGACCCTTGATGCGGGAGGAACCAATTTCGTTTTCTCCGCAATCCGTGGTTGCAAACAGATTGCCTGCCCCATCCGCCTGGATGCGGTCACAGACAGTGCCGCCCGCTGTCTGGAGGTTCTCACAGAAGGTTTTGAGAAAGTAAAGGCGGCTCTGGACGAAGCCCCTGTGGCTATTAGTTTCGCCTTTCCCGGACCCGCGGACTACGAGTCCGGCATCATTGGAGATCTTCCCAATTTCCCCTGTTTTCGCGGAGGCGTCCCCATCGGGCCATATCTGGCAGAGCGCTTCGACCTGCCCGTTTATATCAATAATGACGGAAACCTGTTCGCCTATGGCGAGGCATTGGCCGGAATCCTTCCCGAGATGAACGCCCGCCTTGCGGCCGCCGGCAGTTCGGTGCGCTATAAAAATCTGATCGGCCTCACCCTCGGAACCGGTTTCGGCGGCGGCGTGGTGATTGACAACGTGCTTCTCAAGGGTGATAACGGATGCGGCGGCGATGTGTGGCTGATGCGCAACGTTCATTATCCCGAAAAGATTGCAGAAGAGAGTGTGAGCATCAGGGCTGTCAAGAGGGTTTATGCCGAGGCCTCCGGTGACACGAGGAATCTTACTCCCAAGGACATACAGTTCATTGCCGACGGACTGGCAGAAGGCGACCGTGCCGCTGCGGTAAAGGCTTATACGGATATGGGCGTGGCGATTGCCGACGCGCTGGCCCACGCCCTGGATATTGTCGATGGGCTTGTGGTGCTTGGTGGCGGTATTTCCAAGGCACACAAGTATATAATACCTGCCATTATAGAAAACCTCAGGGGCTGGCTGCAGATGGATGTCGTGGACCTGACCACGGACGAAGGTATGAATGCCTTCCTGAAAGACACAGCAGTTGAGGTCAGGGTTCCTGGCAGTGACCGCACCGTGCTATATCACAGTGAGAAAAAGACCGGCATAGCGGTGTCCCGCATAGGCACAAGCGAGGCTGTTTCGCTTGGTGCATATGCCTATGCCCTAATGCAGATTGACAAATAATAACATATACTATTTATTACTAACAACCAATCAAACAGCATGAAAGAATCTAATTTCCGTGGACTTGCCGCATTGTTGGCGGTACTGTTCATCGGCGCTGTCGCTTCTTTGCAAGTGGCAGCTCAAAATCAGACCAGCCGGATATCCGGTATTGTTGTTTCCAACGGTGAGCCTGTAATCGGCGCTTCCGTGATGGTTAAGAACACCAGTGTCGGTTCAGCCACCGACATCGATGGTAACTTCACTATCCAGGCGGCTTCCGATGCAGTGTTGGTCGTTTCGGCTATCGGTTACCAGACCAAGGAGGTCGCAGTAAACGGAGCCTCGACCTTGAACATCACTTTGGAAGAATCATCCACATTGCTTGAAGATGCTGTGGTAGTGGGTTACGGCGTACAGAAAAAGGTCAACCTGACCGGCGCCGTGGCATCCGTTTCCACAGAAGAATTGGAAGGCAAGCCCATCGCCAACGTGCTCGAAGGTCTGCAGGGTACCACCCCGGGCCTCGTGATCCAGCAGGGCGCCTCCACTCCCGGCGGCTCGCCGACCCTCAACATCCGTGGTTACAACACAATGAACAACAACGACCCTCTGGTTATCATCGACGGTATCGAGGGGTCACTGTCCAACCTCAATCCTCAGGATATCGACCAGATTTCCATCCTTAAGGATGCATCTTCTACCGCTATTTACGGTAGCCGTGCTTCCAACGGCGTGGTGCTTGTCACTACCAAGAAGGGTGCGGCCGGGCAGGTTTCAGTCAACTACGATTTGAGCTACGGCCTTCAGCAGCCCACCGCTCTTCCCACAGTGGTTGACTCCTGGATTTACGCAGAACTCTACAACGAGGCAGCCGTGAATTCCGGCCGCAGCACCAAATTCACTGCAGAGGACATCGCCGGTTTCCGCAACGGCGGCACTAATGTCAAGTGGATAAATGAACTCTACAAGAGTGTCGCTTCCCAGCAGAGCCACAATCTCTCCGTGACCGGCGGTACCAAGACACTCTCGTATATGGCGTCCCTCGGCTATCTGGATCAGAACAGCCTTTTCAAAGGGCCAGGATACGGTTACGACCGCTACAACGGACGTCTCAATATCCAGCATCAGGTAACCGACCGCCTCACCGTGGGCGCTACCGCACAGTTTACCCGCAACAAAATCAAAGACCACGCATACTGGACGGAGTGGATCATAGAGCAGTGCAACCGTATGCCTGCCATTTATGAGATAAAGAACGAGGACGGCACCTATACTTACCCTTCAGGCTCCAACTCCAACTCCCTGGAGCGTCTTGAGAAGGGTGGCTACCGCCAGAGCGTTAACGACGATATCAGCGGTACCATCGATGCTTCCCTGCGCCTTTTCGACGGCCTTTACCTGAAATCCACCATCGGTGGCCGTACTCTGAACAATACCACACACGAGAACCGTATGGCTTCCGAATCTCCCGCTTCCGGCGACAAGGAAAACCATATCTCCGAATCTTTCTTTAAGTCCACCAAACTCACCACAACTGTTACGCTGAACTACGACCAGACCTTTGGCAAACATACAGTGGGAGCCCTTCTGGGTTATGCATACGAAGGCGAGAGATCTAAGGATTTCAGCACCCAGCGTCTTACCGACGACTCCAAGTATGACATTTTCGTAGGTGAGCAGAAAGGTGACAAGATCTCCAACAACGGCGGCGCAGGCGACTGGTCGCTGTACTCTGCCTTTGCCCGTCTGACCTACAACTACGACGAGAAATATCTGGCGGAGTTCAATATCCGTGACGACTACTCTTCTTATTTCGCAAAGGGCAACCGTTCCGGTAT
>CACYEB010000020.1 GCA_902773305.1 uncultured Bacteroidia bacterium | reverse complement strand
TTTCAGGCGGAAAGGCTTGATCCAGCCCAGCATCTCGTAGTAGTCACCCTCTTCCAGCAGGGTCACCTGGTTGTCAAAGAATCCCAGGAATCCGTCTGCACCCACATTCTCGCCGGTGAGGACATCACCGCTGACATAACGGACATTACCATCTTTTACATATTTCCTGACAGAGGCAAGGCTCATACCCTGCACACCCATCACGCAGGCGGGCTCTTTGGCTGCGGGACCGGTGACGGCCACCACGCGGCTCATATCATATTTGCCGGTAACCAGGCAACGGCCCATCGCCGCCAGTGAAACCAGGTCCACCGTCCAGACGGTTTCACCCTTGTTGATGGGAGAAATGTGGTTGATCTGCACGCCTACGTTGCCTGCGGGGTGCGGGCCCGAGAAGGTGTGGAGCACGACGCCCTTGAGGTTGCGCATCGGGCTGTCGGCAGCCGCAGCGCTGAGACTCAGGTGCACTCCGCCCTTTGTAAGGCGGCCGAGAGCGTCGATACCTGCCTGAAGGTATTCCATCTGCCCGTTCGTAACGAAATCGGCATCGGGTGCCAGGGGCGCGGTAACCATAGCAGAAATAAAAATGCCCTTGGGGGTGTCACCGGGTTTTGCGATGATGCCGTAAGGGCGCTGTTTGATCATCGGCCAGAGGCCTCTCTCCAGCAGGGCTGCCGTAACAGCCTGTGCATCCAGCTTGCTGCAGTCGACACTGTCGAAACTTACGCTCTCTTGTCCGGCGCCGGCTTTGACTGTCACTGCCAGAAGCTTGCGCTTGTCGCCACGGACAATCTGGTGAACAACACCGCTGCAGGGAGAACAGAAACGGATCTCGGGACACATCTTGTCTACGAACAAAACGTCACCGGCCTTGACGCTGTCACCCTCCTTCACGGAGAGTTTGGGCACCAGGGCTTTGAAATCGGTGGGTTTTACGGCAACAAGGTCAGGAGCAACAGTCTCTGCGATTTTAGCGGGGGCCTTACCTGCGAGAGGTATGTCGAGCCCCTTTTTCAATCTGATGTGTTCTGACATTATTAGAATTTATTAATTGATAAAAGAAATTCCTTCAAAAACGCGCGCAAATATACCTATAAAAAATAAGTTTTTAAATTATTTTTGCGGTATGAACAGCGAAGGAAGCGAAGAGATACTGAAAGGCCTGAACGAGGCGCAGAGAAAGGCCGTCGAGTGCATAGACGGGCCGCTGCTGATAGTCGCGGGAGCGGGAAGCGGCAAGACACGCGTACTTACCCGCCGCATAGCCAACATCATAAGCAAGGGAGTAGAACCCTACCGCATTCTTGCGCTCACTTTCACCAAGAAAGCCGCGGGAGAAATGAAAGAGCGCATCGCCTCCCTGGTGGACGAGCGCAGTGCCAACCGGATATGGATGGGCACCTTCCACTCCATCTTCGTAAGGTTCCTGAGGGAATACGCCGACCTTCTGGGCTACCCCAGGGAGTTTACGATATTCGATGCCGCCGACACCAAATCGGCTGTCACAAAGTGCATTAAAGAGCTGGGACTGGACGACAAGACCTACAAGCCGAGTGCCGTGGCGGCACAGATTTCCAGGGCCAAGAACGACCTGCTGACCGCAGCCGCATATTCCGGCAACGCCATATACCGGGGCGATGACAATTCGACCCACCGTCCGAGGCTGCACGAGATATACTCACTGTACGCCGCCAAGACCAAGGCCTCCGGGGCAATGGACTTCGACGATATCCTGCTCAACACAAATATCCTTTTCCGCGACCACCCCGTGGCTTTGGAAGCCATCCGCAACCGCTTCAGATACATCCTGGTAGATGAGTATCAGGACACCAACTACGCACAGTATCTGATTCTCAAAAAACTGGCGGCTGTCCACCACAACATCTGCGTAGTTGGCGACGACAGCCAGAGCATCTATTCCTTCCGCGGGGCACGCATCGAGAACATCCTCTATTTCCAGAAAGATTATCCCGAGGCCGGCACCATCCGCCTGGAGCAGAACTACCGGTCTACCCAGACCATCGTGGATGCCGCGAACAGCCTGATAGACAAAAACAAGAACCGCCTGAGGAAGGTCTGCTTCTCAAAGGCCGACAAAGGAGAAAAGGTCCATATCATCAACGCTTCCAGCGACTTTGACGAGGGATTTGCGATTGCCTCTTCCATCAAGAATGCGATTTACCGCAACAAGGCGTCGTACAGCGATTTTGCAATACTCTACCGTACAAACGCCCAGAGCCGTGTGCTGGAGGAGTCGTTGCGGCGGCAGAACCTCCCCTGCCGCGTCATTTCCGGCACATCGTTCTTCGACCGCGCCGAGGTCAAGGATATGGTGGCATATTTCAGGCTGGTGATCAATCCCAAAGACAACGAAGCTTTCCGGCGCATAATCAATCTCCCTGCCCGGGGCATCGGAGAGACATCCCTTGGATATCTTGCCAATGCCGCATCACAGGCAGGAGTGTCGCTCCTTGAAGCCTGCACCCTGCCGGAAGCCGATCTGCTGTCCGCAGGTCTCAAGGGCGGAGCCGTTGCCAAATTACGCTCCTTCGCCCAGATGATCTATCCGCTTGCAGAAAAGGCTGCAACCACAGATGCCTTCACCCTGGCTTCTGAGATTGACCTCAGGAGCGGGATGCGGTCATATCTCCAGATGCAGCGTGACAAAGAGGACAAGGACCGGCTGGAGAATGTACAGGAGTTGTTCAACGGCATCCGCCAGTTTATGGATACCGAGGCCGAAATGCGCAAGTACTACGACGAGGAAACCGGCGAAGATATGGCCTTGCCCGGCGACATCATTACCCTGAACGACTATATCGAAAATTTCACCCTGCTTTCAGCCTCGGAAAAGAGCGAAGACGGGATAGACGACAACAACCGTATCAGCTTGATGACAGTACACTCGTCCAAGGGACTGGAGTTTCCCTATGTGTACGTGGCCGGCATGGAAGAAAACCTCTTCCCCTCGGGCAACGACCTTCTGCCCACCGACATAGAAGAAGAACGGCGGCTGTTCTATGTGGCGATTACCCGGGCCATGAAAGAGGTAACCCTGACATACGCCACCATCCGCCACCGCTACGGCAAGGAGGAATTCAACCAGGTGAGCCGCTTTCTCAAGGAGATAGACCGGCAATATCTCGACGGGGACGTTCCGGGCGATTCGGCATTCGACGATTTCGGGTTCGGTTCCCGGCAGTGGGGGGCGAAAGCATCCGGTTCCGCACAGAGAGAGAAATCGGCCTGGGCCACTACAAGGCAGCCGTCCGTCTCACGGCAGTCCGTCCAGGCGGACACGCCTGCCCGCACAACGATTACCCGCAACCCGGCCCCGAGCGCTTCCAAAGGTCCTTCCCGTACCCCCGGCAGCGATTTCAAGCCCGACTCTCCCGACAAGATCAGGCCGGGGATGCGGGTGGAACACAACATCTTCGGGTACGGCACCATCACGGACATCGACGGTATCGGAGCCAACGCCAAGGCTATATTCCTGACGGACTCCGGAGAGCAGAAAAAACTTCTGCTCAAATTCGCCAAACTGAGGATTTGCAAGTAGCCGGTGGCACAGAAATTGCAAAAAATCACATCGAATTTTTCATAGTTTAGGTTATGGTTAAGGTAGGAGGCCGGTATCCGTCAGGAACCGGCCTCCTTTTCTATCCAAGCGCATCGAATGCGCGCGGTAGATAGTTCACTTCGACCACCGTATCCCCGTCGGCGATCACCGTAACCACGTCAAACACTATCTCCTTTTTTGTAGGATTGGCCGCATAAAACGCCTTGGCGGCCCGTATCAGTTTGCGCCGCTTTTCTGCCGTGACGTTTTCGCAAGGGTCAAACCCGTCGCCCGCCTGGAGCGTCTTGACCTCCACGATGCGGATGCTGGAAGAGTCTTCCATCACCAGGTCAATCTCCAGATGTGAACTCCGCCAGTTACGCTCCACAAGACGCAGTCCCCTGCGCTGCAGGTAATCTGCAGCGGCCGCCTCTCCCCTTCTACCCAACCGGCCCTTGGCGTTCATAACGGCTATTCCCTCTTACCGAAGAATACGGCGAACTTCACCAGGGAGAGCAACATAAAGATGAATATCAGTAACTCCACCGAAATACGCTGACGGTTGAGAGTGTTCAGCACCTCCATCTCGGCATCGTCCCCCGGATTGAAATCGACACCGGGCCTGTGTGCTGCGGCACTTGCCCACTTGCGCACTATTATCCCATTGTGCAGATATGTGGCGCCTCCGTTGGAACGGTTGAAGGTAAGCAGCAGTTTGGCATCGGCGGTGGCTGCCGGGATATTATCCGGGAGGTCTTCCATCGCGGCAGAGGATACCACAACAAAATCCATCCCCTGTGCCACCGCCCTGTCGTGCATTGCGGCAATCTGCTCCACGCTATGGCGACGGAGATACTTGTCGGGATAATAAACAGTCAGAAGCAGCACCTTGTCCTTTGAAAGCACCTCTTCTGTAATATCCTCTCCAGACAGGTCTTCCAGCCTGAAATCGGCGTCAGAAGCGTCGGAGACCTTCTCCGGACCGGTCGTAACCGCATCTACGAATGTCCAGGTGGAATCTGGCAGGTCGTCTATCGTGAACGTCTCCCGGATTCCGTCTTTCTCGTAGATGAAAGTGGTTTCATAGCCCGAGCCGGCGGCAGCGGCAGGCGAAGCGACAATCTCGTTGCTCACGCGGTAGGCCGTGCTTTCCTGTATCGGCTCGTAGCACATAGTGCGCACCAGCATCGCCACGGCCATCACGGCAAATAACGACAGGAATATCCACTCCAGCACGGGATATCGGAACTGGGACACTGCCTCACGGCCGATGAAAATGATTATTACGCACGGCAGCAAAACCAGATTCTTGAAGAAAGTCTGCCAGTTGGTGAGGTGTATCACCTCTCCGAAGCAGCCACAGTCGTGTATCGGATTGAATATTGCCAGATAGAGCGTCAGCGGGGTAAAGAGGGATATCAGTATGAGCGCGACCCAGGCGAACTGCCGGATGTGAAGCCTGAGCAACAGTGCGACACCGGTAAGGAATTCCGCCAGAGCCAGGATTATTGCCGCCGGAACTGCGGTCCCGGAGAGGAACCCGAGATGGAACGCCATAAAATACTCCTTGAGTATCAGCGAAGTACCCACCGGAGAGAGTAACTTCACAAACCCAGAGAATACAAACACGACGCCCACTATGAGCCGGCAGAAACGCACCAGTGATTTCATAGCTTGCAGCGGATTTTGTCGAAAATAGCCTGCGGCGCCAGTATCTTGCCGGTGGCGGCGTCTGCACAGTCTATCCTTATAAAGCCTGGATCGGCTTCGCAGCAGGCACGGTAAACCTCACGCACCTTCACCTGGAACCTGATGTCCGCCTCGTGGATGTCCTGCGCCCCCTCAAGGTAATCGCGGTCGCTGCCGCTGCGCTCGTGCCTGAGTTCACTCTCCACAAAATCGATGGGAACGTCCAGAAAAAGGTTCAGGTCGGGCTTCGGAATCTTGAAGGTGTTGTATTCCAAGTCAAAGATCCAGTCTCGCAACTCTTTTGCTTTCTCCGGATCGCTTACCTTTGCGGTCTGGAAAGCTATGTTGCTGTAAACATATCGGTCCAGAACCACGCATAAACCCTCGTCAAGCCACTCGTTTATC
>CACYEB010000019.1 GCA_902773305.1 uncultured Bacteroidia bacterium | reverse complement strand
TCCTTGGTCTCGTCTATCATACCGGCAATGGCGCAGTAGCCGCCCAGTGGTATCCATCCGATGCCGTATTCGGTATTGTCGGGATATTTGCGCCAGTCGTCGTCGGCAAGGGTCTCCAGATCGGTGTCGGGAGGCAGCGGCTTGTCGTTCTTCGAAAAGAATTTGGTGTGCAGTTTGCCGCCGAACCATTTGCAGCGGAAAATCGAGAACCTGGGGTTGAAAAACATATAGAACTGATCAACCCTGGTACCGAAGAGTTTGGCAAATGTGTAGTGTCCCAACTCGTGTATCAGTACCAGCACCGACAGCGCGAATATAACCTGTATTATTTTGATAAAGAGTACCATTTGAGTCTGTTAGTTAATAGTTTCCGCAGCGGCCGCCATTGCCTGCCCGTGGGTGGCGAAAATGTCGTCGAGCGAGGGGCTTGCCACAAAGGGGGTACGGGACATCGCCGACGTGATTGTATCCGGGATTGCAGAGAACGGTATTTTGCCTTGCAAAAATGCGGCCACCGCCACCTCGTTGGCAGCGTTCATCGCACACGCCGCGTTGCCGCCGCAATCAAGGGCCTTGCGGGCGATTGCCAGACAGGGAAACCGGTCTGTGTCGGGAGCGGCGAACGTGAGCCGTCCGAGTTGGGCAAAGTCAAGCCGCCGGGCGTTGAGTCGCAGCCGTGAGGGACATCCGAGGGCATATTGTATGGGGATGCGCATATCGGGGACGCTCAGCTGGGCGATTATGGCGCCGTCCCGATATTGTACTGCGGAGTGTATTATCGATTCGGGATGAACCACCACCTCGATATGCTCTGCAGGCATATCGAAAAGCCAGCGTGCCTCTATCATCTCCAGTCCCTTGTTCATCAGGCTGGCCGAATCGATGGTCACTTTGGCTCCCATATTCCAGCGGGGATGCTTCAGCGCCGCCTCGGGAGTCATCCCGGCAATCTCTTCTTTGGTCTTGTTCAGGAAAGGTCCGCCGGAACAGGTCAGCAGCAGTTTCTCCACGTCGCTGCGGTGGCTGCCCTGCAGGCATTGGAAGATGGCGGAGTGTTCGCTGTCCACCGGAACGATGCGGGCGCCGCAGCGTGCCGCCATATCCATAACCAGCGCCCCGGCCGCCACCAGGGTCTCCTTGTTGGCAAGGGCGATGGTCTTGCCGGCCTTGATGGCCGCTATGGCGGGCTTGAGCCCCGCGAAACCCACGATGGCTGCTACCACTACGTCTATATTGTCACCGGAAACGGCGTCGCATATCGATTCTGTGCCGGTAAAGACCTTTATGTCAAGGGGGTCGAGAGCAGCTGCGACAGCGTCGTATTTGCTGCCGTCGCATATGATCACGCAACCGGGGTTGAACCGCCCGGCCTGCTCTATCAGCAAGTCGGCATTTGTATTGGCGGTGAGGAGTTCTACCTGGAACAGGTCGGGGTGCTGGGACACAACGTCCAGGGTCTGACACCCTATGGAACCTGTGGAACCCAGAACCGCAATATGGATTTTAGTGTCCTGACGCATATCAGAAGCTGATGTATTTGACGGGATCTATGCTTTCGCCGGCGTGCCACAGTTCAAATCGGAGCTGTACACCAGCGGCCAGGGTGCCGGTGCCCCCCGCAATGGCGATGGGGGTGCCGGTCTGTATCTTGTCGCCGGCCTTCTTGAGCAGCCGGTCGTTGTGGCGGTAAACCGACACCAGATCGTGTTTGTGCTGCACAATGATGACATATCCGGTATCGTCGTTCCACCCTGCGCTTATCACCGTGCCGTCGAGAATACTGTATACCGTTGCGTTTTCTTCCGCAGCAACATCTATGTAGGGATGGTTGACGGCGAGATTGTAGCTTTCGGTGATTATCCCCTTGACCGGGGTGAAGAAATCCAGCCCGTCTATCTGCCCGATGAGGCCGTCTGCAGCACTTACGTCCAGGGCGGTCTCCTTATCCACGATGCCGCGCAGCAGAGAATCCTGGCGGGCGTACATCAGTGCGTACATATCGTAGTCGGCAGCGGTGCCGCCGGCAGTGGCGATGCTGTCGAGGTCTATCGGCTCGCGGCCGCTCATCACCCGCTGGATGTTGCCCACCTGGAAGGCCCAGAGTGATATCTGGCGCTCCAGAGAGTCTATCTTGAGGCGGTTTTCAATGGTTGCCTCACGGGTCTGGCGGGAAGGGTAACCCCGTATGGTTTGCCTGAGCGGAGTGAAATTAATCAGCAGCCACATAAGGACGGCGGCCAGCAGCAACGCTCCTGCTATGGCGGCGATGAATCCCCCTGAGGGTGCGTTCAGCGAGAATAGCTTCTTGCCGGAGTCTTTTTCGCTCACCGAAAAATTATAAGTTTTTCTGTTTTTGGGCATAATAAACTAACTTTGCGGCCGATGAACAGAATAATAGGCATCGACTTTGGACGCAAGCGTACAGGGTTGGCGGCGAGCGATCCGCTTATGGTGTTCGCCTCTGCACTGGACACCGTCCATTCTGCAAATATAATAGATTATCTTCAAAAATACTCGCAGAATGAGACCATTATCCGCTTTGTCGTGGGGTATCCGATGAACCTGGACGGAGCTCCCAGCGAGGCGGCCCGCGACGTGGATGCCTTTTTGAACCTGCTCAGGAAAAAGTTTCCGGACATCCCGGTTTCGCTTGAGGATGAGCGCTTCACCTCGGTGCTTGCCCATCGCGCGATGATAGACGGTGGTATGAAAAAGATGGCCCGCCGCGAAAAAGAGGCGGTGGACAAGATCAGCGCTTGCATCATTCTTCAGAGCTACCTGGACCGTCCGGACGCTGTTAAAGAGTAAATACTTGACTATATGATACTTCCGATTTACCTATATGGATCGCCGGTGCTGCGTGGCAGTGCGGCTGAGGTTGATGTCGCCAACGCTGACAAGGCTCACGTCAAGTCCTTCTTCGAGGATTTGCACGAGACTATGCACAATGCCAACGGCTGCGGTTTGGCCGCTCCACAGGTGGGTGTGAGCGAACGTATGCTGATAGTGGACGGCAACGAGGTGGCAGAGAACTACCCCTATCTCAAAGGCTTCGTGCGCAAGATGATCAATCCGGAGGTAATCAGCGAGAGCGACGTTCTCAGCGAGTATTCCGAAGGTTGCCTTTCGATACCCAACGTGGATGCCGATATCCGCCGGCCCAAGACCATTACGGTGCGTTATTTCGATGAGAACCTGCAAGAGAAAGAAGAAACCTTCGACGACTTCGCAGCCCGTATGATCCAGCACGAAATGGACCATCTCGACGGTGTGCTTTTCACCGACCGTGCAGCCCCCATCCGCCGCAAGATCCTTGCCAAGCGTCTCAACAATATCGCCCACGGCTTGGCGCGGACCAGCTATAAGTCCAAGGTAGAGAAGGCCTAGAGCAGGCCGTCGGCTATTTCAAGCCAGATTTTTCTGTTGCGGTTGTCAACCTTGACGATCAGTTCGTCGGGGCAGGGGACAAGTGTGCCGCCCTCGATTTCCAGGCAGGGGTTGCCGGGGATGTCTTCGTAGGCGGTGATTATGCCCACCGGAGTGCCGTCTTGGTTGCAGAGGGTATAGCCTATGATCTCATCGGCATAATCTTCATCGTCTTCTTCAAAGTCAGCATCCTTGCCAACAAGTTCCTCTGCAGCCTCAAGGGAG
>CACYEB010000018.1 GCA_902773305.1 uncultured Bacteroidia bacterium | reverse complement strand
TGCCGCCGCCAACGAAAAGGTCTCCCAAGACCGTGCTAACGTAGTCAAGAGCTTCCTTGCAAGCAACGGTATCTCGAACGGCCGCATGACGGCAGAAGGCAAATCCTTCAATATGCCCGTCGCAACCAACGAGACTGCCGAAGGTCGCGCCCAGAACCGCCGTGTAGAGGTTTACATCTCTGCAAACAAGGCGATGATAGACGAGGCTGCTGCAGAAGCCAAGACCAAATAATCATACAATTTCCGAGTGCTGAATGGCAGCCCTTCAAGGCTGCCATTCTTTATTTCAGGAAATCCAGGGATTCTTTCATCAGGTCGTCGATCTCGGCCTGGGTAGACAGGGTCTCAATGGGGAAGCCTATCGCAAGGCTGCTATAGGTATTGCCTTTATATGCAACGGCGGCAGAGATGCCGCTGTCGCCGTATTTAAGCACGGTAAACGCCCCTTTGCGTGCGGTAAAGCCATCGGGACTCTCCACCCAGTATCTCTGGGGATTTGGGGCTGTAAAGAGGTTGTATTTGCGTGTGGAAGAAAATCTGTAGGGACTCTGGGCTCCGCGCACCACCCCGTTGGCACCGCCCTTGTTGGTGAGCCAGTCTATCTTGAGTATCTCCTCAGTGAACTTGCGCTCGGGCTCGAGTTCCTTCTTCTCTGTGGAGGCATCGATATCGAAATCGTAGATGCGGTCACGGCAGTCGCTGGCGATGTAGGCGCCCGAGACCAGCAGGCCGCCGCCGTTCTTGGTAAAGGCGGTCAGGGCTTCACGCAAGGGGGCGGGGAAGACGTTGTAGGCGATTTTGCCTCGACCGGCCGGGGTGCGCACCTGCTTGCCGCAAATCAGGTCGCAGATGCGGTAGCGGCCAAGTGCCACCTTGCCGTCCAGAACCGCCTGACGGGAGACGGAGGTGAAGCTGCGGCCGGCTTTCATAATAGCGGCGCCGTGGATGAGCGGGTAGTCGAATGTGTTGCCCGCCAGTGCCTTGCCTTCCCAGCTGGAGTAGCTTGCGCCGAAAGAAGATGGTTCGGTGGAGAGCCAGCCGGCGTTGCGGCGCATTTCGAACTGGGCGCCGGTGAAGGAGATTTCCCGCTGATAGGCCACTCCGGCGTCGATGATATTCATAAAACCGGCAAAGGTGGTGTCGCCGCTGGCAAAATACGACGGAGGGGCGAGGCGGTCGAAGTTGTTGACGACCAGCACGTCGGCCACCGTGGCGCTGGCAGAGACGAGTCCTGCCGACAGTATCTCGGAGCAGAGGCTCTCTCCGCCACGGTTCACTGCGGCCACCTTGAAGCTGTATATCTTTCCCGGTTCCATCCGTACCGAGTAACTGTTGCCCTCTGTGCGGGTGCCGTTGTCAAAGCCGTCCAGGCCTGCCCCGGGCCCGTCCCTGTAGCTTCCGACCGATGCAGGGTCGCTTATGCGCGTATATACGATGTATTCATCTGCCACTGCGCTTGGCTCCAGGGCATCTGCGGTGGGTTCCCAACTGAGGCGGGCGGTCCCTTTCTCTATATCGATGGCCATTGAGTGCACCGGAAGGGGCTGCACCACGTAGTCGGTATCGTTTATCCAGGCAAGGAACTTGAGCATCCCCTTGTATATTGCACGCGATACGACAAACTTGAAGTTGGGGTCGTGTCCGTAGCGCATATCGGAAAAATTCTGGTGGGAAAGGAGTTCCAGCAGCATTGCCGGCACATAGGGGACACGGCTTTCGAAATAAGATTTGTCCCAGATGCCGCGGCGGTTCCACCGGGGCTCCAGCGTGGCCCGGATGTCGCTGACTACCTGGCTTTGGATGATGTCGGCGTATTCGCGGCCGATGTTCCTGTCACCGCCGGAAGGGTACTTTTCCTTGCCTTCGCTGATTCTGGTATAGATGGCCAGCGTGCCCACGATGGAGTCGGTGCGGGTGATGCCGGCATCGGAGTGGAAGGCGAACGACAGATCCAGGGGAATCTTGTATCCCGGATCTTCAGGGGCCCGGGACGAGCCGCCCAGCAGGGCGTTTACCCACAGCGCACGGCTGCGGTAGTCGTCGAGATAGTCATCCGTGAACCTTGAGGTGGAGTAGATGGTATCGTTCATACCGGCCCATTGCAGCCAGCTGCGGGAACCTTCGCACCAGCGGGGGTAGCCTGAGATTTCTCCACGGACTTCGAAGTCGCGCCTGCGCGGGCGTCCGTCCCCGTCGGTGGGCCAGGGACTGCGGCTTATGTTGCCCATCCCGCCGCCGAACCGGACGGCATCGGCAGTGACCATCTCGCCGTCAAGTCCGGTGCAGTTGGTAAGGGTCACTCCCTGGCCTTCGGCATCCCGCCTGAAGCCGAAGGTACCCAGATATATCCAGGTGCCACCGCCCATCGTCTGGTTCACCAGGAATACGGTTTTGCCGCCGTTATGGGAGACTGTGTACTCTGCCTTGGAGGTGCTTTTGGGGAGTGTTGCGTATGATACATATACCGCATATTCGCCGTCGCCGGCAATCTCGGGTTCCCAGCGTGCCGATGCGGCTTCGTCGGATTTCACTACAGACTCTATGAGGCGGACGCCGCCCTCCAGAAAGGGATTCTCACCCTCGTGATAGACGTCGCGCAGGGCAGCGAAACCCTTTGCCGGAGCGTCGCGCCAGCTTTTGCTGCCGTTCGTCTCGGAGTATTTGCCGTCCCGCGGCGATGTGTCGCGGTCCACTATGAGTTCCCGCTGCTGGATATCGCGTTCGCGGGGCAACATCACCACCGCCCCGGCATTTTCGAGCATAGGCACCAGATAGGGGAGCACGAAACTCTGTGTGAAAAGGTCTTCGCAGGTCTGGAACAGGCGGGGACGCTGCCATTTCCAGCGTGCCTGGCTTTGGTCGTAGTAGAGACCGTGGCTCTGCCAGAGGGCGATATGGCGCCCCTGCAGCCCCTGAGGGGCATCGAGATGTCGGGAGATGTTCCTCACCAGAGGGATTTCGGCCCTGTCGTGGCAGTTGCTCTTCGCGGCCGCATCGGGCCCGCTGCCGCTGGCGTAGCGGCCCACCAGGCAGTTCAGGGGAGTGTCGGCCGAATAAGCCTCGAAATTGTGTTTGTAGCCGCTGTATTTCGCCGGCATCCTGGCGCTTATGGCGGAGTTGATTCTTTCAAGGTCATCCAGGCGCAGCGCCCGGTCGCTGATGTAGCGGGAAAAGTATATCTGCAGCTTGTTTCCCCTGACGGTCACTTTTTCTACTGTCAGGCGCCCATTCATAGTGCTGTTTGCCTCTATCAGGCCGGTTATTTCCTTGCACATCGGGGCGAACCACTCGTTGAGTTCTTTCTTTGTCTGGGCACAGAGGATGCCCGGGAGCAGCGCCAGGACCAGGGCGAACAATGCAGATAACCTTTTCATCTATATGCTTTTGCGGATGAGTTCCACTAATTTTTGGACTCCTTCTTCCTGGGGAATGCCGCGCATCACCGGCTCGGAACCCTTGTAGAGGGTCACGCGGCCGCCTCCTTCTCCCACATAGCCGAAATCGGCGTCGGCCATCTCGCCCGGACCGTTGACTATGCATCCCATCACGGCTATCTTGACGCCGGCAAACTCTCCGGTGGCTTCCATAACCTGTTGCAGAAGGCTCTGGATGTTATACAGGGTGCGTCCGCAGCCGGGGCAGGCGATATATTCGGGTTTGGTGAAGCGCCGCCGGCAGGCTTGCATCAGGTCGTCTTTGAAGGCCTCTGTCTCGGCATCGGTAAGGGCCCGGCCGGCAATCGTGGCCGTGAGAGAGAAGTCGTCTATGTGGCCGTCGAGCAGGGCGGGACCTATCATATAAGAGGCTTTGACCAGGAACTCTTCGCGGGTGGCGGCATCTATGCTGAACGAGGTGCAGTCGCGGCCGGCGGGGGGCAGGGCGGCCGCCTCGCGCAGCAGCCTGGCCACAGGAATCTCGTTTACGGGGTTCTCGGTGAGGGAGACGCGGATGGTGTCTCCGATCCCTTCGCTCAGAAGGGTGCCGATGCCCACCGCGGACTTGATGCGGCCGGTGTCTCCGGCACCCGCCTCGGTAACGCCCAGATGGAGCGGGAACATCATTCCCAGTTCGTCTTCCATAGTGCGGTTCAGCAGCCGGTAGGCGTCTGCCATCACCTTGGTGTTGCTGGCCTTGAGCGACACTGTGACATTGTAGAAGCCGAGCCGGTCGCACATCTGCAGCCATTCCATCACCGCGCGCACCATCCCCAGCGGCGTATCACCGTAGCGGGAGGTGATTCTCTCGCCCAGGGAACCGTGGTTGAGCCCTATGCGGAGGGCGGTGCCGTGTCTGCGGCAGATTTCTGTAAGGGCGGCAAACTTTTCCATCGCCACCGCGTGGTCCTTTGAGAAGTTGCCGGGGTTGATGCGGACTTTGTGGGCGACGGTTGCGGCTGCCAGAGCCACGTCGGCAGAGAAGTGGACGTCGGCCACCAGCGGGGTGGTGATGCCTTCTGCCTCCAGGCGGGACCTGATCTGCCCCAGCGCCTCCACCTGCTTCATCCCCTGGGTGGTGAGCCGGATAATGTCGCATCCGGCTGCGGCCAGGCTCCGGCACTGGGCCACGCTGGCCTCTATATCAAGAGTGTCGGTGTCGCACATAGACTGCACGGCAATCCTGTGGCCGTGGCCGATGGTGACATCCCCGATTTTGCAAGAAAGATATTTCATCAGAATTTATAATAAAGCGTTCCGCTGAACATATATACCCTGGGAAAGGCAAAGAACCAGTATTCGTCGTTGTAATAATAGGTGTGCACGTAGCTGCTCAGGCCCCACTTGTAGTTTGCCTCAAGATGGAATTCGAACGGGCCGAACATCACACCCACGCCGCCGCCGAAAATCAGGCCGTAGTCAAAGCGGTTGTCGTAGGAATACCATTTGGCGCCGCTCTCGTCTGCCGTGCGGTCGTTGTCCAGGCGGTAGCCGGCATAGGGACCGGCGTTGATGAACAGGCGGAAAGCCTTCAGGTTGGCTCTGAAGTTGGCCATCAGATCGACTTCGGCCACGGTGTACTTTGTATTCTCTATGGCATATTCGGCGGTGAATCCCTCGCGGTTGAGGCGGGCCATGACCTGGGTCCCGAAATTGTCCATCATATCCCACAGGTCGTTATAATAGGTATAGACGATACCGAAACTGTTGGGGCAGACGACACTGCCGGAGTGTACGTCGGGACTGAACTTGGCGGTGGCCAGGTTCACTCCGTAGCGGACTCCTATCATATGGGTGCTGTGGAACTTCTTGACGGGCTTGACCGATACGTCCTGCTTGAGGATGTCGGACCCCGTGGGGAGTTCTGCGTTATAGTCGGGTATGGTGAATACAGTGTCCTGCACGGCCAGGCCTGTGTCCTGGCCTTTGTCCTGGCCGCTGGCCGCGAAGCTTGCCGCAAGCAATATTATCACTGTATATAAGAGGCGTTTCATTGTCAGTTGAAGAGTTGGTTGAGGTCGATGTCCTGGAAGAGTTCCATCTGCTCCTTGATTTCAAGCTTGGTGGTGCCGTCGGGCAGCTTGTAGAGTTTCATCCGCTCCGGCTGCTTCCACTTGAGCAGGTTTCCGCTGTCGAACAGGCCGTTGTTGTTGCGGTCTTCGGTGAGGCGTATGGAGTATTTGCCATCCTTGAGGTATGGGAAATAGTAAGCGCCGTCTTGCAGGACTTCGTATTTGCGGAATACCGTTTTGCAGCCGTCGTCGGTGAGTTCTATGATGAAGCGCTTGCCGCCGGTGCCTGTGATATTGGCCGTAAGGCTGCTGAGGTTCTCCGTATTGGGGAGCTGGAACTCTTTCTTCTCCGCCTTGTTCTTGCGGTGGTAGACATCGCGGAAGGTGGCTTCGGGAATCACCAGTTCGTATTTGTAGCCCGGCTTGTATTCCTCTGTATTCTGCAGCACATATTTAAGTATACTGATGCTGTCCCTGACAAAGGTGAACGCAGTGGTGTCGGTCTGGTTGCGGGTGTTGGTGGTGAGCAGTGCAATGGAGTCCAGTTCCATCTCCAGGATGGGGACGGAGAATTCCAGTATGATGCCATCCTGCTCTACGTTGGCGTCGGAGAGGGTTATCTTGAGAGGGGTGAGGGTGTCGGCCTCGGCGGCCTTGCGCCCCTCTTCGGTCCTGGCCTTGGCCGCCTGCTCTTTGCTTACCGCAGCGGCTATATTCTCTGTGGTGAGGGTCAGGTTGCCGGTGGAGTCGGTCTTCATATAGGAGACCGTCATAAAGAGGCTGTCCTCAGGCGGGTATTTGCTGTTGAGCCAGAAGTCAAAGCTGTCGCGCTTGGGCGAGAACTGCATTATGATATCTGTGGAATCGACTCCCAGGATCTGGAACGAACTCAGTTCCACCTCCGGGGCGCTGAAAGTCACATAGCCCTGGCGGTCGTTCTTGCGTCCCTTGTCCTTGATGTACTGCCTGGACTGGAACTCCTTGAAAACGGCCAACTCAAGGTCGCTGCGGCGCGCCTGGCAGGCCAGGGTGTCTTTCATATCGAATCCCATCAGTTCGTATATGGAGTCCCTGACAACCAGGTCGGGGGTTATGGTGCTGCTCAAAAAGCCAATCTTCTCGTCGCCTATCTGGTACAGGTAGTCGTTGTTTTCGTCGGTGCAGGCATATATCCAGTAGGGCTGCGGCTTTATGTAGCGGATAGAGAAGAATCCCCAGTCGTCGGTGCGTCCGGCGGCGTCGGGCAGCTGCAGCATCACGGAGGAGTCCCTGAACTGTGAGTAGAGCATCACCAGCGCCTTCTTGACGGGGTTCAGGTTCTCTGCATCCACCACCGTGCCGGTGATGTACATAGTGTCCAGCGTATCGCCTGTAGAGAAGGCGTAAACATACTGGGGGGCGATGTTGCCCTCGTTGTTGTCGGCAAGCCCCTGTCCGAAATCTATGGTGTAGGTGGTTCCGGGCTTGAGGGTGTCCTGGAAAGTGACCACTATGTCCTTGTTCTTGACTTTAACCTTGGGTCTCTTCTTGTGGGGAGGAGACAGCAGTATCGAGTTGGCATCCTTGACCACGGTGTATTCGTCGAAGCGGAGGGATATCTTGCCGCCGGTGGTGGGGAAGGCGGTGTCGCCCGAAGCGGGGGTCACCGCCCGCAGCACAGGCGGTATGGTGTCTTTGGGACCTCCCATCGGCGAAGCCTTGGTATTGGCGCACGAGTGTGAAAGCGTGCAGCACAGTGCCGTGGAGAGTATCAGAAAGGCCGCTATGAGTCTGTTCCTGTTCATTATTCTATTTCTACCCTTGTTACTTTTTCGAGGCCGTTGATTTTTGTAAAGGCCTCCATTATGTTGTCCAGGTCGGCGGTGTCGTGCACATACAGGTCTATGTAACCCTCAAAAATCTCATCGTGGGCTTCGATGGATATCTTGCGCAGATTGATGCCGAACTTGTAGGATACTTCGTGGGTGATGTCGTGCAGG
>CACYEB010000017.1 GCA_902773305.1 uncultured Bacteroidia bacterium | reverse complement strand
TTTAAAACATCTTTCATATCACCTGCAAAGAACACAGCATTTGAAATGTGGTTGAGTGCAGCATTAGCCTTGGCATCTTCAATCGCCTCCGGAACATACTCTATTCCTACCACTTTAGATGCTATGGCAGAAAGGAAGAGGGCAATGGTTCCGGTACCGGTATAAAGGTCATATACAACCGGACTTTCAGGAACCTCAACATATTTATCAGAAGCTGCTAAACTATCTTTATCTAAAGCAAAGCTACGGACAGTGGAATAGAGCTTATATGCCTGTGCACTGTTGGTCTGGTAGAACGACTTGGGACCTATCTTGAATCTAAGGTTCTCCATCTGCTCATAAATGCAGTCGCTACCTGCCCACGTATGGGCAGACAAGTCGTTTATCGAATCATTTCGCTTACTGTTTATCACATAATTAAGCGATGTGATTTGAGGAAACTCTTTAACCAAAGCATCAAGCAATTCAGCGGCCGGAGACCCGGGCAAAAGCGTCTGTTCAGAGGCCGAAACCGGGTCGTGGCGCTCGCTACCGGAGGTGCATTCAAGAGCCTCTGGGCCAAAGACCAGCGTGAGCATTATTTCTCCGGTGGAGGCGGTACGCACAACCATATTGCGCAGCAAACCTGTCTGACCACGCAGGTCAAAGAAGGAGAGACCATGCTCCAATGCGTAAACCCTCACAAAATTACGAAGGGCATTGGAAGGTTCATCCTGAAGGTGGCAGAAATCTATGTCCAGTACCTTGTCGAACATTCCGCCCACGTGAAAGCCGAGGCCGCAACGGTCGGCACCTGTCACTGTCTCCGGATCTTCTCCGCGAAGCAGCCAGCGACGGGAAGAAAACGTAAATTCTAATTTATTTCTATAAAAATATATGCGGTCGCTGCCAATAATCGGGGATACGGGCGGCAGGACGAGGTGGCCGATGCGTTCCAGCTGGTCCACAACCTGCTGCTGCTTGGCCTCCAGCTGCATCTGATAGGGGAGAATCTGCCATTTGCACCCCCCGCAGTCACCATAATGCCGGCAGACGGGAGCAAGCCGGTTTGCAGAAGGGGAGACCAGGCGCTTTACGTAACCCTCCATATAGCCCTTGCGGGCGCGGGTGACTTGAACGTCTACAACATCTCCCGGCACCGTCTGGGGCACGAACAACACCTTGCCGTCTATATGCGCCAGGCAGTTGCCTTCTGCGGCTACGGCCTCTATACAGACGTTTTCAAGCAGTGGTTTCTCTTTGCGCCTTCCCATATCAATACTTGTATTTATCGCCCCATAGGCGCTTTAAACGCTCTCTGATGGGATTCTCCTTGGCATTATCTCCGGGATTGTAGAACTGTGTACCCTTAATCTCGTCAGGGAGAAACTCCTGATCCACAAAATTGCCCTCGTATGCGTGGGCATATTTGTAATCCTTGGCGTAGCCCAGATCTTTCATAAGCGAAGTGGGGGCGTTGCGAAGGTGCAGCGGGACGGGCAGGGGAGTGCCCTTTTCCACAGCCTCAAGCGCACTGTCGATAGCCATATATGCACTGTTGCTCTTGGGGGAAGTAGCCAGATAGATGCAGGTTTCGGCCAGGATAATCCGGGCTTCGGGCATTCCGACCTGATGTACCGCGTCAAAGCAGCTCTGTGCGAGCAGGGCGGCATTGGGATTGGCCAGGCCGACATCTTCGCTGGCCAGTATCAGCATACGGCGGGCGATAAAGAGCGGGTCTTCACCACCGGCAAGCATACGCGCCATCCAGTAAATTGCACCGTTGGGATCGCTGCCGCGCATACTTTTTATAAAGGCGGAGATAATGTCGTAGTGCTGCTCGCCGTTCTTGTCATAAAGGGCGATATTTTCCTGAAGGGTGTCGGTGACCACTTTGTTGTTTATGACAATCTCCTTGGCGGAGATTTGGTTCATAACCACTAACTCCAAGATATTCAACAATTTACGACCATCGCCGCCGCTGAAGCGGAAGAGTGCCTCTGTTTCTGAAACGCTGATATTCAGAGCTTTAAGTTCTGTATCGCGCTCCAAAGCCCGGTTCAACAATATATTCAAGTCATTTACTTCCAGAGACTTAAACACATAGACACGACATCTGGAGAGCAACGGGCTTATGACTTCGAACGAAGGATTCTCTGTGGTGGCGCCGATAAGCACCACAACACCGTTCTCTACGGCGCCAAGAAGGGCGTCCTGCTGGGATTTGTTGAAACGATGAATCTCGTCTATGAACAGGATCGGTGCGCCGTGGGCATTGAACATCCTGCCGGAGGATGCCTTTGCGATGACCTCGCGAACATCCTTGACGCCGCTGGTAACGGCAGAGAGCGTGTAAAACTCACGGTCAAGTGTGTGGGCGATAATCCTGGCCAAGGTTGTCTTGCCGCAGCCCGGAGGGCCCCAAAGAATGAATGAGGACATATTGCCGCTTTCAATCATTTTGCGGATAACGGCTCCCGGGCCCAGCAGGTGCTGCTGTCCGACAAAATCATCGAGGGTTACCGGACGCATCCGTTCGGCAAGCGGAATCGTGCTGTATTTCAGTTCCTCATCCATAAAAGGGGTGGCTCGATATATCCTATTTTACATAATATAAATTGTGTTAAAAATGGGTATATCCTTTTTATCTGCGTCTGCGGGCATTTTTACCGCTGTATTTGTTGCTCCTGCGGGATGACTTACGCATACGCGAAAGAATGAGCAGTATAATCGCTATGACGAGAACCGCAAGTACCAATATGGTTGAGATATTCATTGAATTACCCTTGACGCGAGACCACATGGACACAAGGTCTGCGGTATGCGAACCCCAGTCGTGCTCCATCGTACTGCGCGCAATAGTCTCTTTGTCGGGATAAAGCACCGGATCCAGACGCACAGAAGTTGCCGAAGGTCCAAAGAAATAGCTGACATCAATCGGGTCAAGGTCTTCATCTACAAAGGCTTCCATAACTTCGGGAGCACCGGAAACCGAGACATAGCCGGTAACGTCGACATTGCGGATGACGATATCGGGACGGCTCATAAAGTTGATCCAGTAGTTGGCAGCCTTTATGTTTTTGGCATACTTGGGAATTACCCAGCCGTCAAACCATACGGTGAAACCTTCTTTCGGGCATACATACCTCAAGTCCACGCCGACTTCCTTTGCCTCTTCGATAGCCCATACGCCGTCGCCGCTCCAGGTCAGGTTGACCCAACCGAGTTCCTGAGTCATCTGGTCTTTGCCAAAATCGGCCTCCCAGCCTGCCACAAGCTCTTTTACGCGCTTCATATAAGTCTCGACGGCAGCAATATCCTCGTCGCTGGTATATCTCATCAATTGGTCGGCAGTAACCCTCCCCTCCTCTATGTCTTTCTGGTGCAGATAGAGGATAATTTGCGAGTAAACGTCTCTGGGTGAGTCCTTTATAAAGATTCTGTCACGGAATTTCTCGTTGCAGATAACATCCCAGGTAGAAGCTTCTTCGTCGGTTACATATTTTGCATTGTACAATATACCGGTGGTGCCCCACATAAAGCCCACGGCATAGTCATTGGCGTTCTTGCCTGCCCCGTCAATCTTGTCGAACTGGGCACGGACATAGGGTGAAAGGTTCTCGTCGATGTAATTGGGAGTGTCGCCGAAGTCACGATTCAGAGGCAGAAGCAGATCATTCTGCAGCATACGCTCGATAATGTAGTCCGAAGGGCATACGACATCGAAATCTTCTTTACCGCGCTCGATTTTGGAGAGCATCGTCTCGTTGATGTCGAATGTCTGGTATATGACCTTTACCTTTTCTCCCGTCTGCTCCTGATACCACTGCTCAAACTCAGGGATGGCCGATTCGTCAATGTAATCAGACCAGTTGTAAACTTTGAGTACTGTGCTCCTGTCGGACTTGCAGCCACCCGCAAGGAACATTGCAGCCAAAGCTGCAAAGAGAAATAATCTTTTCATTTTACTTTAAAGAGGCTTTTTTCTTTGCCGCACGCTCCTGGCGGATATTAACCACCACGAGCAGTACGAATACAACAATAAATATGATGGTCATCAGAGGCCTGAGCTCGGGCGTAAGACCGCCTTTGCGAGCATCTGTATAGATAAATGTCGAGAGGGTCTCAAGGCCGACGGTACCGCGCGTGAAGAAAGTCACGGCAAAGTCGTCCAACGACATGGTAAAGGCCAGGATGAAACCGGTGACCATACCTGGCATAAGCTGCGGGATAAGGACTTTGCGCAGTGCCTGGCCGGGAGTCGCACCCAGGTCGAGTGCGGCTTCGTAGGTCTTGGCGTTCATCTGGTGAAGCTTGGGCAACACATTCAGCACCACGTAAGGCGTACAGAACGTAATATGTGCCAAAACTACTGATACATAACCCTGCGATACACCCAGGAACACGAACAGCAGGAACAATGAAACGCCGGTAATTACATCGGGATTGACCATAGGGATGTTGTTCAGGAACATCGTCGCATTCTTGAGCCTACCCCTGGAGTGGAAAATACCTATTGCGGCAAGGGTACCCAGCAAAGTCGATATAAATGCGGCTATAAGAGCAATTATCAAGGTGTTATACACAGCATTCATCAGTCCGCTTCCCTGCATCCCGCCCGAGAAGAGATTGCTGTAGAGTTTGGTGGAGAAGCCGGTCCAGTTGCCCAGCACCTTGCTCTCGGTAAAAGATGATACAGCTATAAAGATCAGCGGTGCATAAAGCAGCAGCAATATCAGGCCCAGGTAGAGACGTGCTAATAACTTTTTCATAGCCTATATGAGCCCTCCCTGCGCACTGCTGTCCTCTTCCTGGCTGCCGGTAAGCAGCGTGGTCAGACCGATTATTATAAGCATTATGAACGACAGGGCCGCACCGTAGTTCCACATAGAGGAGTTTATGTTCTCCTGGATAATGGTACCGAACAGCTTTATCTTGTTGTTGGTCAAGAATTCAGAGATGGCAAACGTGCTCACGGTGGGCATAAACACCATCATTATGCCGCTGGTGATACCGGGCAGCGACAACGGCAGGGTCACATTTGCGAACACTGTCAGGGGCTTTGCCCCCAAATCCTGGGCAGCCTCTGCATAAGAGGGATCCATACGCCTGAGCACATTGTAAATGGGATAAATCATAAACGGCAGGTAGTCATACACCATACCGAAGAGGAGCGTCCCCTTGCCCAGGGTGATTCCCAGCATATTGAACAGATCGGCTGTGGCCAGGGTACGCATCAGTGCGTTTATCCACATCGGCAATATGAAGATGATGATGGTGACGCTGCTGCCGTTGAATTTGCTGTTGGCCAGCAGCCAGGCCACCGGATAGCCCAGCAGGAGGCAGATTGCGGTGGTTTCCAGGGCAATCTCTATCGATACGGCAAATGTACTCAGGGCGTCTGAATCGCCGAAAAACCGGGTGATATTGGAGAAAGTGAATCCCCCACCCTCGTTCACGAAAGCGTAGCCCATAATCAGCACCAGCGGCAGGGCGACAAAGATGATCAGGAACACCGCATACGGCAGGCTCCAATTGCTGCGCTTACCTATGAAATTACTGATTCTGTACATCTTACGCCTGGTTCTCAGCTTTTTTTGCAGATATGCGCATATCCTCCGGACGGATGTTGATACCCACGATATCGCGGTCTTCCCAGACATCCTGCGTATCCACGTATATGTTCTCGCCGTTTTCGGCTCTGACGGTCAGATGGTAGTGGTCGGCCTTGTAAAGGATAAAGGTGATATCGCCTTCACACACACCATCCCGCTTGTCATCGGTCAAATCCACTTTCTCAAAATCGACCTCTACAGTGACCTTGTCACCGGGGGCTATGCCCGCCTGAGGCAGACACTCGAAGTCACATCCCAGGATCTCGACGTGGGTGGCATCGGTCATCACGCCCTCGAGCGTGTTGCAGATGCGCTCTTTCTTCATTACCTGGATGTCGTTGGGCTTGATGATCATACTGACTTCAGTTCCGACGGCAAAGGCGTTGTAGTCCTGTATCATCAACTCCTGACCTTCGGGAGTGTTGACTGTCATCTCGTAGTGGACTCCCTTGAAAATGCAGCCCGACACGGTACCGGTAAACTGTCCCTTGTCGTTGCGCTGCATAATGTATATGTCTTCGGGACGTACAACCACATCTACCGGCACATTCTCTCCGAAGCCCTCGTCCACGCAGTCGAAATCGTGTCCCATAAACCGCACCTTGCGGTCGGCTATCATCGTGCCGTTGAATATGTTGCTCTCACCGATGAAGTCTGCCACGAAGCAGTTGACCGGCTCGTTGTATATATCGGTAGGAGAACCTATCTGCTGCACCACCCCTTCGTTCATCACCACCACGGTATCGCTCAGCGTAAGGGCTTCCTCCTGATCGTGGGTCACATACACGAAAGTGATGCCCAGCTGCTTGTGCATCTGCTTGAGCTCTATCTGCATATCCTTGCGCATCTTATGGTCAAGGGCGGAGAGCGGTTCGTCCAGAAGCAGCACCGCGGGACGGTTGACTATCGCGCGGGCGATGGCCACACGCTGCTGCTGACCGCCCGAGAGGGAATCCACATCGCGCCACTCATAATCCGTCATACCCACCATCTTCAGTACCCGGAGCACCCTCTTTTCTATTTCGTCCTTTGCAACTCCCTGGAGTTTAAGGCCGAAGGCAATGTTATCGTAAACGTTTAGATGAGGAAACAGGGCGTATCGCTGGAACACCGTATTCACAGGACGCTTGTGCGGCTGCACCTTATTCATCAATTCTCCGCCGATGTAGATATTGCCTTCGTCGGGAGTCTCAAATCCGGCAATAATGCGCAGGGTCGTGGTCTTGCCGCAACCGGAAGGCCCCAGGATGGTGACAAACTCCCCCTTTTTTATATTTAGGCTGATGTCATCCAAGACGCGTTTTTCTCCGAACCACTTGGAAATGTGGTCGATAGAGATGATGCTGTTATCTTCGTTCATAGCCCGTAAAGATAATTATTTATAAGGATAAAACAAAAGGCGACCTGATGAGGTCGCCCTTGCGTTTTAAGATGTTATCCGATTGCTAATTGAACTCCTTCACGCAACGGACGGGGAATGCTTTCTGGCGTATGGTACCCACAGGAGAGCCGGCACTCTCCCAAAGATTGCCGTCGGGTGAGAGATAGAGGAACTTGGCGCCGTAGCAGTTCCAGTTGAATGACTCGTCCGACCAGAAACTGATCGAACCGGTACAAGACGTATATACCGAAGCCTGTGTACGATAGTCGTGGCACATATTGCCGGGATTACCCTCTCTGGGAAGAACCGTTGCATAGTCCTTGAAACCGAAGTATCCCAACTTGCGGGCAAAGCTGGCCTCACCGCTCTGAAGCGCGGAGATATAGCCTGCGAACGGGTAGAAACTGTCGCCGTTCATAGTTTCGATTATCGCGCCGTTCTCGATGAAAGAGATCGTGTACTCGTCATCTTCTTCAAGACCTACCAGTTCCCAGGCTATTTCAGGAGCTACCATATAGCCCGGAGGACAGGGATCGTAGATGGTCTTGTGAAGTTCAGAAGGCCTTGCAGGACTCGGATGCCAGTCTATGGCGCCCTCACCTACCGTTGCAAACATATGCATAGGATTTCCCCAAAGGTCTGCTGTGACACGGGCCAGACCGTTACCTGTATTGTACCACTCATTGGTCTTGGAGCCGTTGTTATACACGGCGGTCGGATGGGAAAGGGCGGTCTTCATGTCTTCCTGGCACATTTGGAAATCTTTGGCCATACCTATATAGGCCTTCAACGGGTTGGGACGGCCCCACTGGAAGTAATAGCCGTAGGTATCCTCCAACCTGGCTGCATTGGGATCGGCGCTGATGGCTCCGATATTGCGGTCCAGAAGGACATACTCGTTGTCGCTTGCGTCAAGTTGTTTCTTGTGTTTGGGCGTATCGGTGCACCAGATGAGCCAGCTCCAGATGGCCTCGTCGTTTGCGGCCGTAGTGGCCGTAGCGAACTTGTCATACAAGCCTATCAGTGCTGCGCCCTTGTTGCCGGTAGCGGTGAAGCTGATGGTCTTGTCGGAGTTGTACTTCACGTCGGTGATGACGTCGCCTTCGTTCCACAGAACGAACGCCTGTGCGGGCTTGACCGAACCTTTTTCTATAAGGGTCAGGCCTGCACCCTGAGGCCACAGCAGGGCGTCAACAGCCCTGGTTTCGTCCCAAAGATAACCGTCGGGGCCGTTACCCATAACGCTCGCATCAAAACTGAAGTCGCCCGCCTTGGTCACAACATAGCAG
>CACYEB010000016.1 GCA_902773305.1 uncultured Bacteroidia bacterium | reverse complement strand
GCTGCAAAAGTGGGTGCCCGGCGCACTTTCCTGACCCATCTGTCGCATCAGCTGCCCCGTCACGAAGATCTTTCAAAGATGCTTCCGGAAGGCGTTTCGCCGGCTTTCGATGGGTTACGTATTGACTTTTAACGATTATTTGCTTACATTTGAAAGATTGAATTCAACCAACAAGTTATATGGCATTTAACTCTGTAAGTATCGATTTGGGGGCGACCAGCGGCAGGGTCGTTCTCGCAAAACTTGAGAACGGCCGCCTCTCTCTCGAAGAGGTTCACCGTTTCTCAAACGGTTTTTCTACCATAGCCGGCCGCACATACTGCAACCTCTACTATCTGTTCGATGAAATCCGAAAGGGTCTCAAGAAAATCGGTGCGACGGGGCTTGACATAGCCTCGATCGGTATCGATACCTGGGGCGTGGATGTGGTTTGCGTAGGCCGGGACGGGCATATCCTCTCGCAGCCCCGCGCATATCGCGACCATTACACCGACGGGATGATGGAGGAGTTTTTCAAGCTTGTGCCCAAGGACGAGGTTTACCGCCGCACCGGCATCCAGTTTATGAACTTCAATACGCTGTTCCAGCTCTTTACGCTGCACCGTGAGGGCAACTCTTCGCTGGAGGCGGCCGACAAGGTGCTGTTCTTGCCCGATGCCCTCTCATACCTGCTGACCGGCAAGGCCGTGTGCGAATACACCATCCTCTCCACTTCACAGTTCCTGAATCCCTACACCAAAAAGATAGATACCGGCTTGCTGGAGGCGGCCGGCATCGATCCGGCACTCTTCCCTGAAATTGTGATGCCGGGTCATATCGTGGGTACGCTCACGGACGATCTGGCACGTGAGACCGGTCTGGGTGCAGTCAAGGTAGTTGCCGTTGCAGGCCACGACACCGGAAGCGCCGTGGCAGCCGTTCCCGCCACTACAAAGAACTTCGCATACCTCTCTTCGGGCACCTGGTCGCTTATCGGCATAGAGGCCTACGAGCCCATTATCAGCGAAGAGTCGTTCAAAGAGAATTATACCAATGAGGGTGGTATCGACGGTACCATCCGCTTCCTCAAGAATGTAACCGGAATGTGGCTGCTGGAGCAGTGCCGCGTCCGCTGGAAAGAGCAGGGCAAAGACTACAGCTATCCACAGATAGTGGAGATGATGGGCAAGGCGAAGCCTTTCGTCTCGTTTGTGGATCCCGACGACGCCTCGTTTGCAGCTCCGGAAGATATGGAGAAGGCCATAAAAGACTATTGCGCCGCCCACGGCGAGGTGGTTCCGGCAGACGACTGTGCTATGGTGCGCTGCATCTTCGAGTCCCTGGCTCTTAAATACCGCAACGTTATCGACACCCTGAACGCCAAGTTCGTAAAGGAACCCATCGAGGTGCTTCACATTATCGGCGGCGGCAGCAAAAACGCACTGTTGAACCAGATTACCGCCAACGCCACCAAACTGCGCGTGCTGGCGGGCCCTTCAGAGGCCACCACAATCGGCAACGTGATGATTCAGGCTCGCGCCGCGGGCATCGTTTCCACCAAAGAGGATATGCGCCGCCTGATTGGCGAGAGCATCACCCTGGAGGAATATCTTCCCAAGGACGGCCCTGTATGGGATGCCGCTTATGCAAGATTCAAGGAAATAATATCAAAATAAAACAATACTAAAATGAAAGAAAGTCAAGTAATCAAGGCCTATGAGTTGGCCAAGGAACGTTACGCCGAAATAGGCATCGACACCGACAAAGTGCTGGAGCAACTCCAGAATTTCCACCTCTCTATGCACTGCTGGCAGGCAGATGACGTAAAGGGCTTCGAGGTACAGGCAGGCGCCCTCTCGGGCGGCATCCAGTCCACCGGCAACTATCCCGGTGCAGCCCGCAACATAGACGAACTGCGTGCCGATGTGCTCAAGGCAAAGAGCCTGATCCCCGGTACCCACCGTCTGAACCTGCACGAGATTTACGGCGATTTCCAGGGTAAGGTCGTGGACCGCGACGAAGTTACCGTGGATTATTTCAAGAGCTGGATAGAGTGGGGTAAGGAAAATGACACCAAACTGGACTTCAACTCCACCTCTTTCTCACATCCCAAGAGCGGCAACCTTACCCTTGCCAACCCCGACAAGGGTATCCGCGATTTCTGGATCGAGCACACAAAACGTTGCCGCGACATAGCCGACGCCATGGGCAAGGCCCAGGATGACCCCTGTATCCTCAATGTCTGGGTACATGACGGCTGCAAGGATGTCTCTGTAAACCATATGCTCTACCGCAGTCTGCTCAAGGACTCCCTGGACAAGATTTTTGCAGAGGACAAGAAGCATATGAAGGACTGCATAGAGGGTAAACTGTTCGGTATCGGCCTCGAGAGCTTTACCGTCGGCTCCCACGACTTCTATGCTGCCTATGCTGCACAGAACGGCAAGATCCCCACAATCGACACCGGCCACTATCATCCCACCGAAAGCCCTGCAGACAAGGTTTCAGCCCTGCTTAACTTCGTGCCCGAGCTGATGCTCCACGTAAGCCGTCCCATCCGCTGGGACTCCGATCACGTTACCATTATGGACGACAACACCCTTGACCTGTTTGCTGAAATCGTCCGTGCAAATGCACTGGAGCGTGTTCACTACGGTCTGGATTATTTCGACGGCGCAATGAACCGCATCGGCGCTTATGTGACGGGCAGCCGTGCCGCCCAGAAGTGTATGCTGCGCGCACTGCTCGAGCCTCGCGAGGCAATGAGCAAGTACGAACTCGAAGACAAGCACTTTGAGGTACTGGCACTCTTCGAAGAGGCTAAGGTTATGCCTTAGAATGCGGTATACGATATGTTCTGCCTGAAGAACAATGTTCCCGTAGGTCAGGAGTTCGTGGAGGTAATCCAGAAATACGAAGCCGAGGTTACAAACAAAAGATAGCAGACTATGATATTCCTGGGTTTGTTAATCATTGCGATAGGCGCATTCTGCCAGGCGAGCAGTTATGTGCCCATCAACAAGATCAAGGAGTGGAGTTGGGAGAGCTATTGGATTGTGCAGGGAGTATTCGCCTGGCTCATCTTCCCGCTGCTGGGCGCGTTGCTTGCGGTGACTTCCGGCAACAGCCTGATGTCGCTATATACCGCCGATCCCAAGGCGACGCTGCTCACAATCTTTTTCGGTATGCTATGGGGTGTGGGAGGCCTTACCTTCGGTCTCTCGATGCGATATCTTGGAGTAGCCCTGGGGCAGAGCCTGGCGCTGGGCATATGCTCTGCGCTGGGTGTTATCCTGACGCCGGTGGCAACCGATCTGCTGGGTCTTAGCAGCGGTGCGGTGGGCACCATAACCGGTGCCGTAATCGCCGGCGTGGTTGTAATGTTCATCGGCGTGCTCATCATCGGCCTTGCGGGCAGTATGAGGGCAAAGGCGGCCGCCAAGGAGAAGAAAGACGGCGCCGAACCCCAGCGCTTCAACTTTGGCAAAGGCATTCTCGTGGCCCTTATCTCCGGCTTTATGAGCGCCTGCTTCGCCATCGGCAAGGGGTGCGGAGCCAATATGTTCTTTGAAGGTACCAACCCTATGTTCAAAGAACTGCCGGCGGTGCTTCTGGTTACCATCGGAGGCTTTATCGTGAATGCGGTGTACTGCTTCAGCCAGAACAGCAAGAACAAGACCTGGGGTGACTACCGCAAGGGTCGTCTCTGGGGAAACAACCTGCTTTTCTGCGCCCTGGCCGGTATCCTCTGGTACAGCCAGTTCTTCGGCCTCTCGCTCGGAAGCGCCTTCCTCAAGGATTCCCCCGCGCTGCTCGCGTTCGCCTGGGCAATCCTGATGTCGCTCGACATACTTTTCTCCAATTTCTGGGGCATTGTCCTCAAGGAATGGAAGGGCTGCAAGTCCAAGATTATCTGGACTCTGGCCGCAGGTCTTGCGATATTGATCTTCTCAATCTTCCTGCCCCAGCTTATAGGATAGGGAGATTTATGAAAAAAGTACCGATCCTGCTGGCGGCTTTGGTCCTTTTGGCTTCCTGCAATGAAGCAGACAAGGCCAGGGTGGAAGAGTTGCAGCAGGAACTCGACGAGATGCAGCGGCAGACGCCCCCCGGGGTGCCTGCCGCCGCCGATGTCGTCGTTGAGCAGGACGAAGAGTTTTCGTTGACATTCGACAGGGCTGGATATGGCGTGGATGCCGGCTGCAGCGTCACTATCAATTATACTCTGCCAGAAGCCGCTACCGTTGAGGTTACGCCGTGGGAAGGGTGGAGCGTAAGTGTCAATTCCTCCGGTGCGACCGGGCAGATTGTAATCACGGCTCCCGATCCGGCCTCGCCCGCAGAATTTACCGTTACTGCCCGCAGCGCCGACGGCCGTTGTACCGCCGCGACCCTGCCGCTGATGGTGCGTGACCCGTATTCCGACATCACCCGGACCACGTTCAAGACACTGGGTTACCGTGGTCTCAAGAACCATATGGCCACCCTGGAAAACTTTCAGAAGCTGGCTGATGCCGGTATCAAGATCGTTACGGTAGAGACCGACGAAGGACCGTTTATGCATCAGCTGGATCTGGCTGAGCAGGTCGGGATGAAATGTATGCCGGTGGTGTGGGGTTTCGCGGAGGCCTACGACCGCGATCCGCAGAACTACAAAGGTCTGGACGAGGTCATAAACCAACTCAAGGACCATCCGGCAACATTTGCGTATCATATTTACGACGAGCCTTCCGCAGCATTGATTCCTTCGCTCAAACTTCGCAAAGAGAGGATAGAAAGTCTTGACGACAAGCATCCCGTTTACATTAACCTGGTACCTGAAGGCAGCAACGCCGGGATGGGCAAGGCTACATATTACGAATATGTAGAGGCTTTTATACGGGATTGCGGCGTCAAGTTCCTCTCTTATGACATGTATCCCTGCCGTCCTTATACCGACCCCGATTATCCCGACGGAATAGTCTCTTTCTGGTGGAAATGCAACGAAATAGTGTCAAGGCTCACCAAGCAGTACGGCATTCCGTGGTGGGGATTCGCAGCCAGTTGCTGGATAGACAGCGAGCAGCATCTCTTTGCCAAGCCCACCGTAGAGAATCTCCGGCTTCAGGTTTATACCAACCTGGCCTACGGAGCCCAGGTGATACAGTACTTCACCATCCTGCAGTACGGCGGAACCAGCTATGCGCCAATACAGATAGACGGCTCCTGGACAGGCGCGTACGACACCCTCAAGGAATTCAACTCAGAACTCCACCGGCGCGGCTGGGTGTTTGACGGCTGCACGATGGAGAAGGTGCGTCACATCAATCTGGTTCCATATTGGTGCGATGGCTTCTGTGCCGCCGACCTGCCTGGCCAGATAAGGTCCCTCTCTGCAGATCAGGACGCGTTGGTGGGCTTCATTGAAAACCGGGGCAACAAATACATTACCGTTGCAAACAAATCCCTTAGAGACAAAATGACCGTAGATGCCGTATTCAACGACAGGGTCTATACCATCGCCCGCGACGGTATTTTCGTGGAACAGCCATCCGGTCCGGCACAGTTCGTCCTGGACGAGGGCGATATGCTGGTAATCAAGTACCGGTAGTTTCGGCTGTTAAAAAAATGTGAATAACCCTTCTCTTTTCGGGGAAGAAGCATAGGTGCATAAGACGTAACTTTATGCACCGGTATAGTGCGCATTCACATCTAACTACATATACTATGAAAATCAGCGATCAAGCTATCTATGATGCCCGCAAACTGGGAACGGGCAGAATGCTTACCCTTGGTCTGCAGCACATGTTTGCGATGTTCGGAGCGACGGTTCTCGTCCCTGTGATCACCGGCCTCTCGATGTCTGCAACCCTG
>CACYEB010000015.1 GCA_902773305.1 uncultured Bacteroidia bacterium | reverse complement strand
TGCCCACTGCAGACTCGTAGCTCTTCAGCAGCGGCCAGCCGTTATCCACAAAAATGGCGTTGGCAATGCTCAGGCTGGTCTGTTTGTCCAGTTTGGGGAGTTGCCCCAGCATAGACCGGCAATATTCATTCACAGCCGCAATATCTCCGTCGCCATAACCAAGCACGTCGCAGATCTCGTCTGCCGTGGTGCCCTGGGCACCGTTCAGTATCATACCCAGCAGAAACTGCATACTCAGCGGTGAAACTATGTAGTCCTTCTTCTCAAAGTCATTTATGCGGTCAATGAATTCGAGGGAGAAGTCGTGACCTTTTTCTACGAACCCGGCCGCCTTGGTGGGGACTTCCAGGGCCTTGTAAGGGTTGTTGTTTCCGCTAAAATTGTCGCAGGCGGCGCATAGCATCACAAGTGTGGCAATGGCAGCCGGCATACCAAGATATTTCATAGTTTTCTTTGTTTAATAGTAAATGCAGCGGGTGGCGTAATCTAACGCCCGGCCAGATAAACCAGATAGAATGAGTCGCCATTGGGGGTTAGAGTGAAAGAAGTTCCGGTGGCGACGTTGAGGCTGGCCTTCCAGAGGGTGTCGAACACGACGCCGTCGAGGGGGTATTGCAGGCCGGCGGCGGTCATATGAAGCGAAGCGTCAAAGGCAAAGATGCTGATTCCCTGGCCCGGCAAGGAGGCAAATGTGCGTTGGCCGCTGGCGGCCACGAAGCGGCCTTGGTCGCTGACCATATCAATCCGGCAGAGCGGATCTTCTTTCTGGTAATCGGCAAGAAGGGAAATGTTGGCCAGGGTGTGGTCCTCACGCAGCCCGGTGGCACCCAGGATGTGGATGGCGGCCGGACAGTATTCCAAAGTTACGTGGAAGGCCTTGGTCAAGTCGTTGGTCTCCTGGTCAGGGACAACCCGCAACCGACCTTTATACTTGTCCCGAATATGGGCCGGAAGCGAATCCATATCACCCACAATCAGATCCGGCTCGCGGCCCGAGGCCACGAGCGCCTCAGCGGCGCTGTCGCAGCAGACAACCATATCGGACTCGTCCAGAAGGCGCAGGACTGACGCTTGCCGTGGAAACTCCCCGGCAGCCAGAATCGTTATGGTAGGGGACTCCATCTTATACGAACTTGCAATCTTCTCCCGGTCTGAAACCGCGCAGGAAATCGGCTATTTCCATACGCTTCTTGCCGGCCAGTTGAACATCCAGCAGGCGGACCGTGTACTGTCCGCAGGCGACACCCAGATAGCCCTTGCCGTCTGTGATTACGGTGCCGGGTGCAGCTGGTTCGTCGTCCATAAAGACATAGGCTTCGAATATCTTCATCGTGGTTTCTGCCCCGCCGTTGACAAGAGTGGCGTAAGCGGCGGGAGACGGCGCAAGTCCGCGTATCAGATTTACGATGCTGTAGCCCTCCAGGCTCCAGTCTATGCGGCAGGTCTCTTTGGTGATCTTGGGTGCAGGAATGAGCCTTGCGAAAGAATCCTGTTCCTGTGGCTTGGCACGGCCGCGGGAGAGGGCGTCGGCGGTTTTGACCACCAGCTCTGAGCCCATCTTGCAAAGCTTTTCAGAAAGGCTGCCGGCGGTGTCGTACTCTTCAATCGTGCAGGGCTCGCTGAAGAGGATACGTCCGGTGTCGATCTGTTCGTCTATCAGGAAGGTAGTCACACCCGTCTGTTTCTCACCGTTGATGATGGCCCAGTTGATGGGAGCGGCGCCGCGGTATCGCGGCAGCAGGGAAGCGTGCAGGTTGAAGGTGCCCAGCCGTGGCATGCTCCAGACCTCCTTTGGCAGCATACGGAAGGCGACGACAATGAACATATCGGCATCCAGCGCCTTCAACTGCTCCAGGAAAACGGGGTCTTTGAGCGAAACGGGCTGCATCAGGTTCAGGCCGTGTTCCAGGGCAAACTGCTTGACGGCACTCGTGTTCACCTTGAGCCCGCGACCGCTTTGCTTGTCGGGGACGGTGACTACGCCGGCAATATTGTAGTCGGTTTCGAGCAGCGCCTTGAGCGGCCCGACTGCGAATTCGGGCGTACCCATATAGACCACCTTTATGATGCCCCGGTTCTTCTTGAAGAAGCCGACGGCCTTGCGAAGCAGTTTATCAATTTTCTTGAACAACTGGCCGAACCGGTATTTCAACAAACTGAAGTCCACCGATTTCTCGTGTACTGCCATCCAGGTGAGAGCCATACCCACAGGCAGCAACACCGCAGAAGAGACGAACGCCCCTTCGAAAGGGGTCACGGCGCCGTCACGGGCCAGTTTCTTGCCGCTGATGTCAATGACCCAGTACAGCAGGAAAATCAGTGCGGATACTATGACGGGAGTCCCCAGGCCGCCTTTGCGCAAGATGCTCCCCAACGGTGCCCCGATAAAGAAAAACAGCAGGCAGGCCAGGGACAGGGTGAATTTGCGGAACTGCTCTATGGTCATCTTGCGGATGGGGGAGACATAGCGGTAGGTGGTGCGGTCATACTCGTCAAGAGTCACCTTCTGCGATTCCAGATTTTCCAGGGCACGCTGCACCAGTTCCAGGTCGCGGGCGCTCCGGGTGGTCATAACGCTGTCTTTGTATGCCTTGAAGTCCCATCCGAGGCCTTCGTCCAACCTCGAATACATCATTGCGGCAGTGTCTAACTGGCTGATGTACTTGAGGTTGTTTGAAAATATATAATGTCTTATGCTGGTCGGTCTCGACTCTGCAAATTCATCGGCAATGGAGTCGCGGTCGTGTACCAGGGTTTTCAGATCTTTGGCCATTATCTCGTTTCCGAAACGGTCGTCGTCGCTCCGCTCAAATGAATAATCGTCGCGCGACACTATAGTGGTCTGCTCATCAAAGCTGATTATATCCTGCTTGAGGGTAGTGTCCCTTGACTTGAATGCATTCTCTTCTGAATAAGAAGTGCCGTTGTAGAGCTTGAAGATGATGGTGGCACCGTCGTCGCTCACGCGTATAGAACCGGAGTCGGCCACGGTGAGGGCGGTGTTCCCCATACCGCGGGTATGGTCGTAAACCAGTATGTCGTGCATCTGCCCCGTGGCGTCGTCGTGATAATCCACCCGCAGCATATAGCCGTCGATGCCGTCGTAAAAGATGCCGGTGGGTATCTTGATTACCTTTTTGGTGCGGCCGATGTCATCTCGAAGTGCATAAATCTTCTTGTATGCCACCGGAATCAGGTCATTGGAGATGAAGAAGGCGCCGATGGAGATGCCCACCGCCACAAAAATCAGTGGCAGCAGTACGCGGCTGAGCGATATGCCGGCGCTTTTGATGGCCAGCAGTTCGTTGTTTTCGCCCATACCTCCCAGCGTCATAATGGAGGCCAGCAGGGTCGCCAGCGGCAGCACCATAGGGAGCAGGGTGGCGCTTCCCCAAGCCATGAATTCGAAGATGACGCCGAGCGACAGTCCTTTACCCACAAGCTCGTCTATATAGAGCCAGAGGAACTGCATCACGAGGATAAACAACACTATTGAGAACGTCAGAGCGAACGGTCCCATAAATGATTTGAGTGTGTAACTGTCGATCCTCTTCATCGGCCGGTTTTAAGCAGTGGCGAGGCTTTTGAGCTTTTCGAACGCTTCTGCCAGGCCTGCAAGATTCTTGCCACCAGCCGTGGCGAGAAACTTCTGACCGCCGCCACCACCCTGGATAGCCTGGGCCCCCTGGCGAATGTCACGGCCGGCGTCGCGGCCCGAAGAAACCAGATCATCGGTATACATCATCACCAGGCACGGCTTGTGGTCGGCCGACTCGAAAGCAGCCACAAATGCCGCATTGTCACTCTCGCCGTACAAATCGTGCGCGATGGTCTTGGCCATATCCATCGAGGGGCATTCGGTGAGGGTGAAAAGTGTTATGCCGCCCACCTTCTGAGCCTGTCTGACGACAGAGGCTTTCAGGTCGGCCATCTTCTCTTTCCGAATGGCTTCGAACGACTTTTTGTACTGCTCGTTTTCTTCCAGTATCCGTCCGATGGCTGCTGCAGGGTCGCCTGTACCCGCGAACATTGCGCGCACCCTTTCAAGCAAATCTTCCATAACGTCCACGGAGAGTTCGGCATTGATGCCGGTGGTGGCCTCTATGCGGCGTACCCCGGCAGCGACTGCGCTTTCGGAAATAATCCTGAAGTATCCGATGTTGCCCGTGGCAGGAGCGTGGCAACCGCCGCAGAGTTCCACGGAGTCACCGAACTTGATCATACGCACCTTGTCTCCGTATTTCTCTCCGAAGAGGGCCATTGCGCCGCGGTTGCGGGCCTCATCGATGGAAATGTCGCGGAACTCTTCCAGCGGGGCATTGGCGCGGATGAGGGCGTTGACCATACGTTCCACCTTGTCCAGGCTCTCTTTGGAGACCTTCTCGTAATGCGAGAAGTCAAAGCGGAAAGACGCGGCTCCGACATAAGAACCTTTCTGCTCCACGTGGGTGCCAAGCACCTTGCGCAGTGCGTAGTGCAGCAGGTGGGTGGCGGAGTGGTTGTTCTGTATGTTGGTCCGGCGTTCGCCGTCGACTACAGCACGGAAGCGGGAGGCGGGGTCGCCGGGAAGTCTGTTAACCAAATGTATCGCAAGACCGTTTTCCTTGACCGTATCCAACACTTCTATCTTCTCCCCCTCGGATGAGATCAGTTCACCGGTGTCGCCCACTTCGCCGCCCATCTCGGCATAGAACGGAGTGCGGTCCAGCACGATTTGGATCTGCTCCTTGCCCTTGGCCTTTACGGTGCGGTATTTAACTATGCGGGCATCGGTTTCAAGCACATCGTAGCCCACGAACTCGCTCCCCGTTCCCGGCAGCAGTTCCACCCAGTCGCCGGTCTCTATGGCCGTGGCATTGCGGGCACGGTTTTTCTGTTTCTCCAACTCCTCGTTGAATCCGTCAAGGTCTATCGTGTAGCCGTTTTCACGGGCAATCAATTCGCTCAGGTCTATCGGGAACCCGAAAGTGTCATAGAGGGTGAAGGCATCCACTCCGCTGATGACCTTGGTCTTGGCGGATTTCTCCATAATGGAGTCCATCAGGCGGATACCCTTGTCCAGAGTGCGCAGGAAGGCGTCTTCTTCTTCCTTTATGACGCGTGTGATGAGCGTCTGCTGGGCCTTGAGTTCGGGGAATGCGTCTCCCATTTCTGCCACCAGGGTGGGTACCAGCAGGCAGAGGAAAGGCTCCTTCATATCGAGGAAGGTATAGCCGTAGCGCACGGCCCGGCGCAGGATGCGTCGGATCACGTAACCCGCCTTGTTGTTGCTGGGAAGCTGGCCGTCGGCAATTGAGAAACTGATGGCGCGGATATGGTCGGCGATGACGCGCATAGCCACGGCCGTCTGCTCACTCTCGTCATATTTCTTGCCGCACAGGCCGGAGATGGCGGCTATCATCCCTGTGAATACGTCGGTGTCGTAGTTGCTTTTCTTGCCCTGGAGAGCCATACAGAGGCGTTCGAACCCCATACCTGTATCGATGTGGCGGGCAGGCAGGTTTTCCAGGGAACCGTTGGCCTTGCGGTTGTACTGCATAAACACCAGGTTCCAGATTTCGATTACCAGCGGATGGCCTTCGTTTACCAGTTCAGCACCGGGTTTGGCGGCGATTTCGGCCTCGTCGCGCAGATCGATGTGAATCTCGCTGCAAGGGCCGCAGGGGCCGGTGTCGCCCATCTCCCAGAAGTTGTCGTGTTTGTTGCCCAGCAGGATGTGGTCGTCGGGCAGGTATTGCTGCCAGTAGCCCTTCGCCTCGGCGTCCATCTCCAGGCCGTCGGGGGCATACCCCTCGAACACCGTTGCATAAAGCCGGCTCTTGTCCAGCTTATAAACTTCTGTAAGAAGCTCCCAGGCCCAGCCTATGGCCTCTTTCTTGAAATAATCGCCGAAACTCCAGTTTCCAAGCATCTCGAACATCGTGTGGTGATAGGTGTCGTGTCC
>CACYEB010000014.1 GCA_902773305.1 uncultured Bacteroidia bacterium | reverse complement strand
GGGGCTATGATGACCTCGAAGAATATCTTGTTTATCTCTTCTGCGGTGGCTGCGTCTATTGTGGCATTCGTAATGATGATGCCGCCGAAAGCGCTCACAGGGTCGCCGGCAAGGGCGTCTTTCCACGCCTCAAGTACGGTGGGCCTTACGGCGCAGCCGCAGGCGTTGTTGTGTTTGATGATGGCCAGCGCGGTGCTGTCAAAATCGTCTATAAGTTCTATCGCCGCCTCTATATCCAGCATATTGTTGTAGGAAATCTCCTTGCCGTGCAACTGCCTTGGAAGGGAGGCTGCGCCACCGTAGTAGGCCGCCGCCTGGTGAGGATTCTCTCCGTAGCGCAGGGGGGTGGGCTCCAGGGAATTGAAGGCGAAGGCGTCCACCTCGCGGTCGCGGTTGAGGTAGTTGAAGATGGAGGTGTCGTAGTTGCTGCTCACGGCAAAAGCCCATTTCGCAAAACCTTCCCGCTCTGCGAGGGTGGTGCCGCCGTCGTGTGCCTCGATGCACTCCAGCAACTTGCCGTAGAGTCTCTGGCAGGGGACAATCACGACATCCTGATAGTTCTTGGCTGCGGCACGGATAAGCGAAATGCCGCCGATATCAATCTTCTCTATTATGTCCTGGTGCGATGCGCCCTTTGCCACATATTCGTCAAAGGGGTAGAGGTCCACCACCACCAGGTCCACGGCGGGTATGTCGTATTGGGCCATCTGGCTGCGGTCGCCCTCATTGTCGCGGCGGGCCAGTATGCCGCCGAACACCTTGGGGTGGAGGGTTTTCACGCGGCCGCCCAGGATGGAGGGGTAGCCGGTAAGGTCTTCTACCTTTTCCACCTCAAAGCCTTTGGAGGCAAGGTAGTCGTAAGTTCCTCCGGTAGATATCAGTTTGGTGCCGCGGCGCGTAAGGGCCGCCGCTATATCATCTATTCCGTCCTTGTAAAATACGGAAATCAGCGCGCGTTCGATTTTCTTGATTTGATCCATTCCGAATGAGATATTAGAGACTACAAATTTAGTCAAATTGTGGGAAATAAATTACTTTTGTAGTGCAAAAATAGAGGATAATGGACGCGAGGAAAAAATATGCCATAATAGTCGCGGCGGGCAGCGGTACGCGTATGGGCGGAGATACCCCTAAACAGTTCATCGGCATAGGGGGAAAACCTCTGCTGCGCCATACTATAGAACGGTTCCTGTCGCTCAGTTTCCCCGTCGGGATCATCGTCGTGGTGAACCAGGAAAAGAAGGAATACTGGAAAGATTACTGCCGGCAAAGCGGTTTCCTGGAGCGATACGCCATCCCTTCCGGCGGCATCACACGCTTCCATTCCGTGCAGAATGCGCTGCAGTATCTGCCGGACGACAGTGTGGTGGCGGTACACGACGGGGTACGGCCTTTTGTCACGGCTGAATTCCTGGAAAAGATGTTCACCGCCGGCGAGGAGATGGGCAATGCCATCCCCGCCATAGCCCCGGTGGAGACGGTGCGTGAGGTGAGCGGTCCCGAGAGCTATGTCCTCAAACGCGACGACATCCGCCTGATACAGACCCCCCAGGTGTTCCGCAGCGAGGTGATAAAGGCGGCCTACAAACTTCCCTATGACCCCGCCTTTACCGACGACGCCTCTGTAGTGGAAGCCGCCGGCTGGCGCATCAATTTGGTGGAAGGTCTCAAGTACAACATCAAGATTACTACTCCCGAAGATTTGGCGTTGGCGCGTCTGCGGTTAGAATAGCGTATGAAAAAGATATTGTGTTGCGTGCTGGCTGTCGCTATGTCAGTGGCGGTATCCGGCCAGAAGGTTACGGTGAGCGGTTATATCTCGGATGCAGGCAGCGGGGAGATATTGATAGGGGCGGGTGTCATATACAACAATCCGGCTCCGGGGACGCCCCTGGCAGGTGCGGTGTCCAACAACTACGGTTTCTATACATTGAGCATTCCGGCAGGGAAGAGGTCGCTGACCTGGTCGTTCCTTGGCTATAAGGATGTGGAGCAGACGCTGGACTTTGTCCGCGACACGGTGATCAACGTGCGGCTGGAGCCTGGTTCGCAACTTAAGGCGGCGGTGGTGACGGCGCGCAAGGAGGCGGGACTCCATTCCACCAACACCGGGGCGCTGGAAGTGCCGCAGAACGCACTGGAGAGCATGCCGGCGCTGTTCGGAGAAAAGGATGTGCTCAAGTCCCTGCAGTTCCTGCCGGGTGTGCAGGGAGGTTCCACCGGCTCGTCCGGCATATATGTGCGCGGCGGAGGACCCGACGAGAACCTGATTCTGCTGGATGATATCCCGCTATACAGCGTCAACCATATGTTCGGTATCTTCTCTGTGTTTACGCCCGAGGCGGTAAAGAAGGTGACGCTGTTCAAAGGCTCTTTCCCCGCGCGCTACGGCGGGCGCCTTTCGTCTGTGATAGACGTGCGTACTAACGACGGCAATATGAAGGAGTTCCACGGTCTGGTGAGCGTGGGAATGCTCTCCGACAGGGTGCATCTTGAAGGTCCTATTGTACGTGACAAGACCGCTTTTTCTGTGAGCGCCAGGGTACTGCACTCCTTTTTGTTCACCCCCGTGCTGCGCCTTTTTGACGTCCCGGCCAATTACTGGTTTGGCGACATCAATGGCAAGATAACCCATCGCTTCAGCAACGACGACCGCCTGATAGCCAGCGTTTATCATGGCCGCGACCGGTTTCTGGTGCACTACGACAACAGCAACGAGCGACAGATCGACCCCGATTTTGTGAGCAAGGAGGACACCGACGCCAATATGGACTGGGGCAATACGGTGGGATCGCTTCGCTGGAACCACGCCTTTGGCAGCAAGCTGTTTGCCAACACCACGCTGGCCTACAACCACTACGAGATGGACGTCGATGTGCGGTACAACAATACCAACAAGTACAAGGGCAACGAGAGTCAGGAGAGGATGGAGGTCCGCTACGACTCCGGCATCAACGACATAGATCTCAAGATGGATTTTGACTACAATCCCAATCCGGACCACCTGGTCAAGTTCGGCGCAGAATATGTTTACCACAACTTCCGCCCCCAGACAGCGACGCTTAAAGAGAAGGAGACGGCCGGCAAGGAGACTCTGGTGGACACCACCATGAATATGGCTTCCGGAGGCGTCCTGGCGGGACACGAAGCCTCAGTTTATATCGAAGACGACTTTGTGATAGGGCAGAGACTCTCTTTCAACCCAGGTATACACATAAGTTTGTTCCATACCCAGGGCAAGACGTATGCGTCGCTGCAGCCCCGTTTCTCCGGCCGGGTGGATGTCGGCGGCGGAGTCAGCATCAAGGCCTCCTACGCCCGTATGTCGCAGTATGTCCATCTGCTGGCCTCTACCGACATATCGCTCCCCACCGATCTGTGGGTGCCTATCACCAGGGATATCAAGCCCGAAACGGCCGACCAGGTCTCGCTGGGCACCTACTGGGAGGCTGGCGACGGCTGGGAGATTTCGCTGGAGGGTTATTACAAGGATATGCATAATGTCCTGGAGTACAAGGACGGAATGTCGGTGCTGATAACCTCTACCGGCTGGGAAGGCAAGGTGGCGATGGGGCAGGGGCGCGCCTATGGAATGGAACTGTTCATTCAGAAGAAGACCGGCGCAACCACCGGCTGGCTGGGCTATACTCTGGCAAAGAGCGACCGCCGGTTTCCTGACGGGAGCATCAACCGTGGGGAATGGTTCCCCTTTAAATATGACCGGCGCCACGACGTCAGCCTGGTGGTGAATCACAAGTTCTCTGACCGGATAGACGTCTCGGGCAGCTGGAAGTTTTTTACCGGAGGAGTCACGACCCTCACCACAAGGGAATTCACTACGCTCGACATCAACCAGAATGTCCGCGAAAGCGATTATGTCTCATTCCGCGGCAATTACCGGCTGCCGCCGTCGCACACACTGAACCTCGGTATCAACTTCCATAAGAAAAAACGCCGCGGAGAGCGTGTCTGGAACATCAGTCTCTACAACGCCTACAACAATATGAATCCCGACTTCATATACAAGGATGGTATTGTGGAATATGATCCAAACACGCACAGGCCCGTCCGGGAGGGAGTTGAGGTCACCAAGATAACCGTGCTGCCCATTTTGCCGTCGTTCAGTTACACCCGTAAATTTTAGATTGTTATGAGAAAGGGCATACTAATATTGTTTGCGGCTGCGTTTGCTGCGATATCCTGCGAACATCCGGTGGAGACAATCTGGAGTGACGGCAACGAGGCGCTCCTGGTGGTGAATGCACAGTTGCTGCAGGATAAGCATACCAACAGGATTATTGTCAATTGCAGCGAAGGCGCCGGCTGCAGTGTGGTCAGGGATGCAGAGGTGGAATGCTCCATAAACGGGGGCGCCAAAATCGCTGCGCTGCCGGTTGTCCGGGAGATAAAACTGTTTGACGGCAGTGTTTCAGAGGAGTTTCTGGGCTATGACATGGAGAGCGCCCTCTCTGCCGGAGATGAGATTTCCATAGAGGTGAATTGGGACGGCCTCTCTGCCACTGCCCGTACTACCGTGCCGGAGAGTGCGGCCTCGATCACGGCACTGGACACGATGCGGGTGGTTTTGACAAGGGATGACTTTGACACCGGCAGCAGTACGCGCACAACCCGTCAGTACAATATCACCATAAAGGACAAACCGGGCGAAAAGAACTACTATCTGCTTATGTCGGAGGAGATATATTACCGCCTGGATGCCTCCGGCCGCAAGGTGGCCTCTTTCGTCAACTCCGGCACCTTTGATGCCAGTGACGATGTGATACTGCACTCTGTCGGAAGCAGTATCCTGGACGTCATCCTGGGGCGCGACGACAATATTTATGAGTTGTTTGACGACGGAATGTTCGCAGATGCGTCACATACGCTCAAGATATACGACTTGAATTACGGAATCTATCTCGACGGATTCGTCCGGTTCTTTGAACAGTTCGAAGAGGGTGAAAGCTATTCTATGGACCGGGTTTTCAAGATATACACCATCTCTTTCGAAGAGTATCTGTATTTGAAGGCGGTCGATGCGGCCAGAACTTACATAGACTTTATGACTGAGCCTGTTGTCTATCCCGGGAACGTAACCGGCGGACTTGGATTCATTACCGCCGCCACCCCCGCTACCTGCACGGTTTCATTCCCCGCTGAACCCTACAGCGGGGAGCCGCCTTACAACGCCTGCCGGTACAGATAAGAGGGGTATTATTTGTTTTTCCTGTTCCTGCGGGCAGCCCGTCCGCGGGCCTTGTTCTCTTCCAGGGACTTGTAGTAAGGTTCGCGGAACTTCTCAGGGATATAGATATCCGGCCGGGGTTTGCCGAACAGGAATTCGTACAGCTCGTCGAATTCGCCGTAGTTCCACGCTTTCACCAGTTCTTCAAGGTCGGCGTCTTCTCCCTCCGGTTCGTAACGCTGCTTGATGTTTCCCTTGAAAAGTTTTGCGACACCTTGCCAGAAAGAGGCGTTGATTCGGCCGAGATATTTCTTGATAATATCGTACGGAGGCATTCCTACCTCGCGGTCTATCAGGCGGATCATCATCAGGCCCTGGCTGAGCGTGAGCCCTTTGAAGAGCGGCTCGAAATCGTTCAACAGGTCGTCTTTTATGCTCTGCAGATATTTGTCCTGCTGCCGGTCGTTGTAACCGCGGGCCTCGAAAAGGCTGTCGGTCTCGTGGATGGTGCGGGCAATGAACAGGGCATAGGGGTAGGCCTTGCTGAAATTGTGCACCCTCCGTGCGCGGATGCGCCATTCCCGCTTGGAGAGATACTTCTTGGGGTGGATGCGGGCAGGACGGATCTGATCGACAAAAACAGTATCACCATTCTCGTCGATCTCGATTCTGAAGATACTCTGTCCGGCGGTGTTCCCCTGGCCGAAGGCAGAAGAAAAAGTCACGGCTGCAAAGATGATTGCCGCCGCAACCCGCCGGAAGATATGTCTCAAAACAGTCATTTTACTTGAACACAAGCCTGCAGAGGGCCGGTATGTCGGCTACGGGTACAACTTCGATGCCACTTTTTGAAAATGAGCCTTCGCGGTTGAAGGACGAAATGAATATCTTCTTGAAACCGAGTTTCCTGGCTTCTGCTATGCGACGCTGGATCTGGCTCACCGGGCGCAGCTCTCCGCTGAGGCCTATCTCGGCCGCGAAGCAATTCGAGAGCGGCACGCTCAGGTCAAAATTGCTCGCCAGAATGGCTACTGCAACCGCCAGGTCGCACGCCGGGTCGTTTACGCGCAGCCCTCCTGCAACGTTAAGGAAAACATCCTTTGCTGCAAGTTTGAATCCGGCCCGCTTCTCGAGTACGGCCAGCAGCATGTTCATACGGCGCACGTCAAAGCCGTTGGCGTTGCGCTGCGGCATTCCGTAGGCGGCCGTGCTCACCAGCGACTGTATTTCCAGCATAAAGGGGCGGGTGCCGTCCATAACGGAAGCGATGGCTATGCCGCTCAAATCGTCCTGATGCATAGGAATCAAAATCTCGGAAGGATTCAGTACCTCCCTGAGGCCGGTGCCGGTCATCTCGAACACCGCAAGTTCAGAAGTGCTGCCGAAGCGGTTCTTTATGCTGCGCAGCAGCCGATAGGCACCGCGGGTATCACCCTCGAACTGCAGTACCACGTCCACGATGTGCTCCAGGACCTTGGGGCCGGCAATGGTGCCGTCTTTGGTGATGTGGCCGATCAGAATCACCGGTGTGCCGGTCTCTTTGGCATATCTGAGCAGGCGGGCGGCGCATTCCTTGACTTGTGAGACGCTGCCTGCAGACGAATCCAGGGCGTCGCTGTATATGGTCTGGATGGAATCGACTATCAGCAGGTCGGGAGACATCCCGACGGCCTGGTCCAGGATGTTCTCAAGGATCGTTTCCGAGAGGATGCTGCAATTTGAGGTCTCGCCTCCCAGGCGCTGGGCGCGCATCTTTATCTGGCGCGGGCTCTCTTCGCCGGAGACATACAGTGTTTTGAGTGAGGCAACCCCGAGGGGAATCTGCAGGGCGAGGGTGGATTTGCCGATACCGGGTTCGCCGCCCAGAAGTATCATAGACCCCTCTACCAGACCGCCCCCGAGAAGTCTGTCAACCTCTTGCAGCCCTATGGAAAATCGGTTTTCTGAAGAGAGCGAGATATCTTCCAGGAGCTGCGGCCGGGCGTCGGATCCGGTTGCCAAAATGGCCCTGCTTCGGCCGGACGCAGACGATTTCTTCTCCCTCTTGGGCTCCTCTACCATCGTATTCCACTCGCCGCAGGCGGGACAGCGGCCCATCCACTTGGGGCTCTCGTTGCCGCAGGAGGTACAATACCACACAGTGCGTTCTTTTGCCATAAAACAATCTGCATTTTCCCCGCAAGTTAAGAAAAAACGGGATTGATACCAACGGAGGCTATTTCTTTACGACAATGAAGCGGTCTTTGCCGTTGATGTCCTTTATGACGGCGGCTCCGGTAAAAAGGGCGGCCGTTTCAGGAGCAAGATTCTCGTTGATTTCCAGCCAGAGGCTGCCGTTTTCCTTCAGGAGGCGGTCGGCCCAGAGAGCGATTGCACGGTAGAACACCAACGGATCGTCGTCGCTCACGAAAAGTGCTTCAGCGGGTTCCCAGTCAAGCACGTTGGGGCGCATCTGCGCCCTTTCGCTTTCGCGCACATAGGGCGGATTGCTCACAATAAGGTCAAACCGTGGCAGACCGGCGGGTGGCGGCAGCATTACGTCGGCCTTGAAAAAAACCGGACGGGCGCCCTGCAGACGGACCTTTTGCCGGCAGGCGATTCTAAGGGCGGCCTCGCTGATGTCGCAGGCGTAAACGTGTGCTTCGGGGAACTCCGAGGCAAACGCGCAGGCCAGACATCCGCTGCCTGTACATATGTCCAGAATGTTGAAGCTGTCATCTTCGCTGGCTGTCATCAGGTTGTCGCAGTCCTGGGCCGCCAGTTCGTAGAGTTGTTCGGTTTCGGGACGCGGAATCAGCACCCCGGGTGCAACCCTGATACGCAGGCCGGCGAACCAGGTGTAACCCAGGACATATTGCATAGGCTCACCCTTTGACAGCCTGAGCGCGGCATCTTCCAGCAGCAGGGCTTTGTCCGGCTCCACCACTGTGTCGGGTTCGCTCAGATATTTGTAGTCGGGAACCGAAAGCAAGCCGGTGACGGTACGTACCGCTATGGCGTGCGCCTCTTCTGCAGGATAGAGCTGTCCGACGGCATCGGCTATGGCGTTTATGTGCTCTTTAAGCGTCATTTCTCAAGGGCGTTCTGTATCAACGCCGTGAAGAATTCAGTCATAGTACGGCCTGAAGTGCGCACCATCTTGGGCACCAGGCTCATACGGGTCATACCGGGGGTGGCGTTGATTTCAAGGAAGAAGACACCGTCTTCTCCGGCTATGTAATCTATGCGGATAAGTCCCGTGCCGCCCAGGTGGGCATAAATCTTTTTGGTGCAGCGGGTAATCTCTTCTGCCAGCTCTTCGGATATCGGAGCGGGACAGATCTCCTCACTCTTGCCGTTGTACTTGGCGTCGTAGTCGAAGTATTCGTTGGTGGTGACAATCTCGATTATGGGCAGTGCCACAGGCTGTCCGCCGTCCATATATATGGCCTGGGTGAGTTCGCGTCCCGGGATAGCCTTCTCTATGAGTATGGTATCGCTCTCGCTGAAGGCATAATCGATGGCCGCCCCCATCAGCGAGGAGTCCTTCACTTTGGTCACGCCGAAGCTGCTGCCGCCGTCGGAGGGCTTCACGAACAGGGGAAGACCCATCTGCTCTGCAATCTGTTCGGCGTCATACTCCTGCCCTTTGCGAATGAATACGTCCGGGGCCATCTTGACTCCGGTGTCGGCAAGCAGCCGCTTGCACGAATACTTGTTGAAGGCTATGGTGCATACAAACGACGAGCAGGTGGTCACGGGTATTCCCATCATCTCGAAATAGCCCTGGAGCAGGCCGTTCTCTCCCGGTATACCGTGAATCATAATGCAGGCCGCGTCGAATCTGACGCCGTTGCAAGAGAAGTCCCCCTTGTCCACTATCCCTTTTACGGACATGGTCTCGCCCTGCCACTCCACGAGCTGCCAGCAGTCGGGGTTGAAAAGGATTTCGTAAACGTTGTACCGGTCGCGGTCGATGACGGAAGCGGCATACCTGCCGCTCAAGATGGAGATTTGACGTTCCGAAGATGGACCGCCGTATATTACTGCAATGTTTTTCTTCATTCTAATCGAAATATTGGTCTTCCTCCGAATTGGAGTACCCGGACTCCTCATAAGAGAGATCCTGTCCGCCGCCGGCACAGCTAAGGTCCATGTCCCATCCTGCCGGCGCCACGAATGTCTCGCCGTTGGCAATGCCTATAGATTTGTCGTTGAGTACCTTCTGCATAAACAGGCCCCATATCGGGAGGGCCATATTGCTGCCTCCGCCCAGCGCCAGGCTCTCGAAGTGTACCTGACGGTCTTCCGCACCTACCCATACTCCTGCGGTCAGGCGGGGCACATAACCGATGAACCAGCCGTCGGACTGGTCGTTGGTCGTACCGGTCTTGCCGGCGGCGCCCTGGATGCCGTATTTCCATTTCAGACGGGTGGCGGTGCCCTCGTTGACCACGCCCTGCATCAAGTTCACCATCAGATATGCCGTCTGGGCGCTGATGGACTCGGTTTTGCGGGGGGTGAAACTCTCCAGGAGGTTGCCCTGGCTGTCTTCTATTCTCTCCACGAACATACTGTTGATGTGTACGCCGCGGGAAGGATAGGTGTTGTAGGCGGATACCATCTCGAATACCGATATGTCGCAGGAACCCACGCAGAGTGAGTAAACCGGGTCAAGATAGCTGCTGATGCCCATCTTGCGGCACATTTCTATCATCGCTTCCGGGCCGAACTGCTTCATCAGGAAGGCGGAGATATTGTTTGACGAGTGCGCAAGGCCCCATTTGAGAGTCACGATGCGGCCGATGTATTCCGCCCTGTCGGTACTCTTGGGCGTCCAGGTGGTGTTGCCGATTTCAAATGTATAGGGAATGTTGGCCACCCGGTCGCAGGGACTGAATCCTTCCTGCATAGCCAGGGTGTAGAGATACGGTTTGATGGTGGACCCCACCTGCCGGCGCCCCTGGCGGACGTTGTCATATTTGAAATAGCGGTAGTCCGGACCTCCCACATAGGCCTTCACCTTGCCGGTATTGGGTTCAACCGCCATCAGGGCTGCGCGCAGCAGTGACTTGTAGTAGATTATGGAGTCGTTGGGCGTCATCACCGTGTCTATGCTGCCCTTTTTGTTCCAGGCGAAGACGGTCATCTTTACGGGGACATCGAAGCTCTGGAGAATGTCTTTCTCGGAAAAGCCAGCCTTCTTCATGCCGATGTACCGGTCGCTCCAATGGCGGGCCTGGTTCATCACGCTGTTTATCACGTCCTGGGGAATGTCGTTGGAGAAGGGCCGGTTGCGCTTTCTGTTGAGGTCCTGGTTGAAAGCCGGCTGCAGGTCCTTGCCCAGGTGTTCGCGCACAGCCTGTTCGGCGTAGCGCTGCATACGGCTGTCGATGGTGGTGAATATCCGCAGTCCGTCCTTGTCCAGGTTATACTTGGTGCCGTCGGGCTTGATGTTCTTGTTGAGCCATCCGTACAGCGGGTCATCAACCCACGCAGTGGAGTCTATTTGGTAGTCGACCCAGTTGCGGTACTCGCTCCGCTTGGGCTTGGAGGCATTCATGGTGCGTCGCAGCATATCCCGCAGGTATGGGGCGAGGCCGGTGTTGTGGTCCTGGCGCGCGTAGGCAAGCACGATGTCCAGCTGCTTGATGGAGTCGCAGTCGTGTTTGGAAAGATAGCCGTGACGCTGCATACGCGAAAGAATCAGGTTGCGGCGGGCAAGCGAATAGTCGTAGTTGAGAGCCGGGTTGTAGCGGGTGGGCTTGTTGATCATTCCCACCAGGGTGGCACTCTCTTCTACGGTGAGTTCGGAGGGGTGCTTGTCGAAGAACGTACGTGCCGCCGTATTGATGCCGTAGGCGTTGCTGCCGAAGAAAACGGCATTCATATACATGGTTATGATCTCGTTCTTTGTGTAGTTGCGCTCGAGTTTGACCGCCGTAATCCACTCTTTGAACTTGATGTTGATCATATGTATCTGCTTGCCGCCCGGGAATTTGGGATAACGCTCGTCACGGGGGAACAGGGTCTTGGCAAGCTGCTGGGTGATGGTACTGCCGCCACCGGAAGAACTCTCGCGCATTGCGAGCGTTTTGACCGCTACGCGGCCCAGGCCGCGGAAGTCTATGCCGGAGTGACGGTAGAACCGGGCATCTTCGGTGGCCACCGCCGCATCTATCAGGGATTGGGGAAGGTCTTCGTAGCTTGCGAAGGTGCGGTTTTCTATGTGGTATGTGCTGAGTACGCGGCCGTCGCAGCTGATAAGCTCTGTCGCAAGGTTGCTCTTATGGTTTTCCAATTCTTCGAAAGACGGGATCTTGGCGAACACTGCCAGAAGCAGCATCCAGAAGCCGACCAAAAAAAATGGCGCCATCAAAATAATCCACCACCACTTTATAATCGTTTTGCGAGTTTTGTCTTTCATTTGAGAAGTTTTGGCAAATGTAGAAATAAATCCGTTACTTTGCGAGACACTATATGATATAATAGAGAGATTATGGGAGAAAATTTAGTGATTGTGGAGTCTCCGGCCAAGGCCAAGACTATTGAGAAGTTCCTGGGAGAAGGGTATGTGGTGAAATCCAGTTACGGACACATC
>CACYEB010000013.1 GCA_902773305.1 uncultured Bacteroidia bacterium | reverse complement strand
GAACTTCCCCACGGCTCTCCAGACGATCTTACTATCTGGTGTTATCCAAATGCCACCTTTGACCTCGATCTGTCAAAAGCCCTGCAGATCAGCGAAATCTTCTGCGCACTTGACAAATCCAAGGACGGCTCTTACACGGCCGAAGACATCGAGACTGTGGAGTTCCTTCCCTTGAATGACTCAATCGCCCCGGTTCAGGTCGTTTTTGAAAAGGACAAGCATTTCATCCGTTTCATTCCCGATACGACTGCACTGGACAGGCGTGTTTGGCGCGCCTTCAGGGATTCCTCCGGGGCGAAGAATGAAGGTGTGTCAGGTGTCCTTACCGTGACCGACCGTTGGAACACCAAACACACAATCTCCAATCTGGTGACCCCACGTGGTGAAAAACTGTTCAAAATCAGTTGGTACAACACCTCGGGTTTCACTTTTAGAAAGAATGTGCCCATCAGCACGATCGACGACGACAAAGTAACCATCAAACTGAATGAATTAATTACTTTCCTGGGACTCGATTATGGGAAAATGCAGGGTTGCCGGTACGAAATCATTGAACAGTACGAGGATATCAATTCCTATAAGAAAATGTCCGCCGTGTTCGTTCCGGAGAGTACATCGGTGGAGGTGACGTTAAGGGATAATTATGCGGCTGGCGACCGTTTCGGTATTGTCGGAACGTATACAGTCCATATACAGCCCAGCGAGACAGATCTGTCTTTCAAACCTATCCAGATACAGTTACGATTCGACTTGAGGGTGACCATCACGGCGAATTAATTAACCGGAAGTCCTTCTCTCAGGGATGAAGGCACTTATACACAAATCTCTTGACCTGGCAAAGGATGTCGCCGTAATGCTTTCTGACGGAACAGCCCATCCGGATCAGCCCCTCGGCCAGGTGAGAAGGCTGCCTGCCACGTACTTTGCACAGCAACCGGTAGACCTCGCGCCGGTACGGCAATTCTTTGGTCAGCCTGGTGCTGAAATGGACGAAATAGCAATCGGGGCCGGGTTTCAGGTCCATAAATTTACACAAATAGCTCACATCGCCGCCGACTATGTCAAGGCTCCTGATTTCTGATTCCGGGAGAAAGCAGAAAATACGCCACCAGTCCTCTGATGGCAGGTAGCCGAACACCGAGCAGGCGATCGGTATGATATTATCATCGGTAGGGGTATTGCAATAACCACGGAACTCATCGAAGTTATCCCAAATATACATGCATAGGTCCATAAAAGGAGCCAGTGCGGGAGATTTCCTGACAAAATACATCCCTCCCTGGCAGGTACAGGGGGCGTGCATCTTCCCGCGCAGCTTTCCAGCCCGCTCCAATTCCTTCTGCCCTTCTTCGGAGTCAGGATCCCAGACAGCTCCGAAAATACCGAAATCAGGACATTTTTCGGCGATTCCCCACAGAGGGTCAAGGTTACGGCATACAAGGGAATCTGCGTCGATGAAGATTGTCTCATCATAGGGAGTCAGGTCAGCCAGACGCAGTTTGTCGTGGAACGAAAACGACGGAGAATCCATCACTACCACATCGTCAAACATAGCCGTAACTTCGTTTTCCCTGTCACAGATTATGGCAAAGGGCAGGGATTCCGGATTGTGCAGCCTGTATGAGAGCAGCAGGTTTCGGGCAAGCACATAGTAACTCTTCTGCCCGGTCGCTATCGTCACGAATCCCCTGGTCGGAGGAGTGTTCCCAATCATAGTACCGTCCTGATTTCTTTTATTTGACTCTGGATTTGAAAAAAGTAGTGTATTTGCCGGACCATCCTTTGGGGATTTCGTGCTGCATATTCGGATAGAACCAATACTCCTTGTCCGTGGTCTTCAAATTGTTGAAAGGGGCTATGTTGGTATGCGGCGGACAGGTACCGTCCTGAAGGCCGCTGCAAGCCAGCACTGCACAAGAGATACGCGTCGCAAGATTCTTGGTATCGAAGTAAGACAGGAAAGCGTACATCTCTTCGTCTGTCATAGAACCCTTGTTGGCCTTAGCCACATTTCCCGGCCATTGTACTATTTTGAAATAATCGGGGAAATCGCCCAGGAAAGCGACACAGGGGGCGATTGCCCGCAGCGGATAATCGCTCAGCGCCGCTGTGGCATAAGACAATGCTCCGCCCTGGCTTGAGCCCTCGGCAAAAACATTCTGCATATCGCTTGTAGGTCGGGTGGCCATGAAGCGGACTGCCTGCACACAATCCATAAAGGCACCACGGTAGTAGTAGCCGTCCCGGTTGCCGAAGTTGTAGGCAAACCAATCTCCATAGATATTCTCAAAGTCGATTTCAATCCCGTCCTTGCGGTTGCTTGCCTTACGGTTATTGATCATCTGCCCGCGCGTAGAAAGGTAGAACTCTGTAAAAAATGGCGAAGAGCCACCGGAGGGGCAATCTATCTTGCCGCTGGGCTTCAAGTCATCATAACCGAAGAAATGCATCAGTACCGGATGTTTCTTGCCGTCGGTAGGTTCTACATAATAGCCGTGGACCAGCACGGGGTCCCCACCCTCGCTATCGGGGACAGACTGCAATTCTACCAGATACACATCGGCCCCCGAAGAACATTTGGATGGTATTTTTGTGAGTACCGGCCGGTTCGTTTCCAAATTGGGCAACGCTTCTTTTGCCGTCTCCCAGAATGCATCAAAATCGGGCTGCTTATCAGGCGCCGAGACTATCTTGAAAGGAGATATTCCAAACACGAAATTTGCTGTTATGCGGCCATCCACATAACACTTTGCCTTATAGAAACCGGGCTCCATGTTTTCTTCTGTTGTTACAGTGATATCCTTCGTAGCCTCCGCTGCCACTTCTTCGGCTTTCTCTATGGTAGTCACTGCAACTTCTTTATCGGTGCTGAACTTGATCTTTACTTGTGCAGTGGCTGCTACCGGATTGGGATTATGCAGCGTTATGGCAATTGCGGGCCTTGTGTCATAGATCCAATTGTCCGTCACCTGTACCGACGACTCGAATCTCTCAAGAACTATGGGGTCGGGATCGGGGCCCGGTTCTGGTTCGGGTTCCGGCTCGTGAACAGGTTTGCTACAACTTAAAATGATACCGGCCAGTATGGCGACAGCTACAAAGAGAAAGGAGTATTTCTTTTTCATATGAACTGTTTTGCGCTACATAGTTACGACTAAAAAGCCACTTATCCAAGATACGAAATACAACAAAACAGAATAATCATTACATTTATGTCATCAAAAGTATAGACGACTATGATTCTTACAACCACACCGACCATTGAAGGTCATACGATCACAGAGTATAAAGGTGTCGTGTTCGGAGAGGTTATCTCCGGTGTCAACTTCATCCGTGATATCGCCGCAAGTATCCGCAATATCATCGGCGGCCGCAGCGGTTCCTACGAAGAAGAGTTGATTACGGCTCGGGCAAATGCAATGCAAGAGATGGCAGACCGTGCCAGGCAACTTGGCGCCGATGCCGTCGTGGGCATCGACATCGACTATGAAGTCCTTGGAGAAAACGGCGGGATGCTTATGGTTACCGCATCCGGAACCGCTGTAAGACTGGGCTGACCAGGCATCATCCCAACCTGCCGAAATCACTCCAGCCGGGCTGCATCCTGCCGATATGGCAGTCACGGATAAATCTCTCGAGTGCCTTCTGAGCCTCTTCCTCCCTGCTTGAACGACGGTAATGCTGTATGTAATCGACTCTGATACGGCGATAGTTTTCCGGGAATGAAAGGAAGTTATTCCAAGCTTGTTCATCAGCTTTTACGGCTTCGGTGACCCAGTCTTCGAAAACAAACCCGGCTGGGTCCAGATCCGGCGCCGCCGCGAGTCCTGCCTCTGTCATCTCGCCAAGGGAGACCAGACGGCGGCAGCGGATAAGGTTGCGCTCACACCAATGGCTTCCCTTCCGGCGCGGTGTGAAATGCTGCACGGGTTTGCCGTCGTCTATGCGCTTCATAGTGCTGTCAATCCAACCGAAACAAAGCGCCACCTCCACGGCATCGACATAGCGCACCACGCCGGCACATTCTTCCACCGACCGGTTGACACGCAGCCAGAAATCCGATACCGTATGGTGGTTTCCCTGATACCAGCGATATAACTCCTCCCGGGTGTGTATTTCCAATAGATTGGTAACTTCCATCCTAGACAATGCGCTGCGGTTCAGCGCGCCGCCACATATTTGTGCAGGGTGGAACGGACAGCTCCCGGGCAGGCGAAAAGTTCCTTTACCATCCCCTCTATGCGCTCTCCCAACCCGGCTTCATAAAGATCAACCCCAAAGATATCCTTTCGGGAATACAACTTTTTCAGGCAACTCCAGTCCTGGTAGCAGTTGCCGATGGAAATAGAGGACACATAAGATTGGAGTTCCTTCAGCAAAGGATCCGGGGAGCATTCAAAAACAGTCCCGTCATCCCGTATGCCTTTGAGGTATCGGGCATAACCGGCCAATGCCAGGGGAATAAGTACAAGGTTGTCAATGTCCAGTTTACGGGACAAATACTTTTTTATGGTTTCTCCAAAGCGGATAGACAGTTTCTGCGAAGTATCCATCGCAATGCGTTGCGGTGTGTCCGGCATAAATGGGTTGGGCAACCTTCGGCCTATTACTGTGCCGATGAACTCATAGGGATTCAATACAACAGGATCGGTGACTACCGGCATCGCTTCTATATATCCTATTTTCTGAATAAAAGAACGGATGTCTTCATCGGTCATTTCATCAGATATGAGTGTATAGCCCAGTAAACAACCGTATATGCTCATTGCCGTATGGAGAGGATTGAGACAGGTTGTAACTTTCATCGTCTCAACCTTGTCCACTGTTTCACGGTTCGTAAAGAGAACTCCCATCTTTTCCAGTGGGGGTCGGCCATTGGTGTAATTGTCCTCTATGACAAGGTACTGAACCTCTTCTGAATTGACAAATGGAGCAGTGAAGGTATGCTTTTCGGTCTCGATGTAGTCATTGTCCTCAAAACCGTCGGCGGCAAGAATACTTTTCACCTTTCGGTGCGGTCTGGGCGTGATTTTATCTATCATGGACCAGGGGAAAGAAACAGTGCTCCCGTCATGGAGATAGTCAAGGAAAGCTTGCGGGACCAATCCGTCTGCAACCCATTTCTGTGCGTAGGCAGTAATTCCTGCCTTTACCTTATCTCCGTTATGGGAACAGTTGTCCATAGATTGCAAAGTAAGCGGCAACTGCCCTGCCTGATAGCGCTCATAAAGCAAAGCCGCCACCTTGCCAAGTGCAAGGACAGGTTGAATGCCACGGGAGAGGTCCGCTTCGGAAATACCATAACCCTTCTCTGTGATAGTGAAAGAAATCATTTGGAGCGAAGGGTTACGGAATATTACCTTCAGCCGCTGCCAGTCAGGAAACTGATAATCGGCCTTGAGGGTTTCTGTAACTGACGCAATGACTTTCTTTTCCACAGTACCTGTGCTCTTGAGGCTGACCAGCAGGGAGAGATTGTCATAGGGTTTATATGCCTTGTCAATTACATCAAAATCAAAGGTCTCAGCCACTACGACGCCACGATCGTACACACCTGCGTTCAATGCATCATTGAGTATTGCTGCCGGGAATGCGCGAAAGATATTCCCTCCCCCAAAATGGACCCAGGTAGGTTCTTTGGCCGTTTTATTCCTTATCGTGTTGATGTCGTACTTGGGGAGCACATAACCTTTTGCCTCCCAGTCGGCCGGTTCGAAGTCTGCCTTCAAGATATCCGTAAGTTTCATCTCAATCAAAAAAACCCGGTTGTTTGTACTTGATACCCAGTTCACGATCAACCGTAGCCAATATCCCCTGCAGTTGTCCCATAGCGAACATACGGCCCAGAAGTGTGTAGCCCGCATTATGACCGTGTGAGTTCTCGTCAAAAACCCCACCGGGAACATCAGTAAATGTAAGACCGTGATCCACGCGCATCGGCAATTGCGGATTCACCTTCTCAAAAATACGGCAAAGTTCTATGATGTCGGCCCGACCACCAAGATGGCTGGCCTCGGTAAAATCGCCGTTGGGGAATATATGGCAAGAGCGCAAGTGGACGAAATGGGTGCGCGGAGCAAATTTACGGGCCATCTCCACAACATTGTTATAGGCACCTGCCGAGAGACTGCCTGCACAGAAGGTGAGACCGTTGTGCTTATTGGGCACGGAGTCGAGAAACCACCGGATATCCTCCTCTGTGCGAACGATGCGTGGCAAGCCGAGAATTTCGATGGGGGGATCGTCGGGGTGGACACACATATTCATATCACACTCCTCGCAGACGGGCATAATGGCCTCAAGGAAATACTTCATGTTCTCGCGCAGCTGCTTCTTGTCAATGCCTTTATAGAGATCTAGGAACTCGCGGAACTTCTGGACGGG
>CACYEB010000012.1 GCA_902773305.1 uncultured Bacteroidia bacterium | reverse complement strand
GAAGGTATGCCGAGCCGTTCTATGGGGCAGGTGACGATGACACCGTTCCAGAGGGAATCGGCATCGTCCTCCGGGTAACAGCCCACCACAAGGGAGGCCTTTTCTTCGAGGGTCATAGCCTTCAGGACTTGCTCTATGTTGCCGGGATTCAGCCTGGGGGTTCTGTGGCATCCGGCCACAATCAATATAAGGGTTGCCGCAAGCAGCGGCAGATGTTTACCATTGTTCATTATAAACGCTTTTGACCCTCAAATTTAGCAATTTTTATTATCTTCGCGACAATACTAACAGCCATCTGATGAAAAAGATTATATCGGCCATACTGCTGCTTTACGTGCTCTCTTTCTCTGCCGGTGCCGTGGTCAAGGAAAAGAATATGGACCTTACCGTCAAGGAACTTCACGACGACCTGCAGGCGTACAAGACCAATCTTGAATATAACATTTCCCGCTACGAGGCCCAGCGCAGCGACTACTGGTCGCAGATGAACAAGTGTATGCACGAGTGCCAGGAATATTCCATAGTGCTCTACACCCAGCAGGGCAACCGGCTGTTCGGCCTGTCCCAGGCCTGTCAGAACCTGGAGGACCTGATGGAAGAATTCCGCAAGAACCAGCACCCTTTCGAAAAGTGGAAAACCAATTTCGACACCGAATTGGAGCGCTACAGCCGTCTGGAAGAGCTGCTGGGCCGCATAGATGTCCGCTCCCTTACCACCAAGGGCGATGAGGCGCGCCGGCAGTGCATAACTATTTGCGGCGAAATCAAGGAGCGCCTTGACGAGTTGCGCAAGCAGATATACTCCAACGATGAGATGTACGAGAGCGCATCAGCCAGGATGGAAGAGATGGCCGAGTACAATGCAAACCGTTTCGAAAGCATCCGCCACAACGTGTTTATGTCCGGCGGCGACAACTATTTCTATATACTGGGGCATCTCAAGAGCTACTTTTCCAAGGTCGCCACTGATGTACGCGAGGATAATTCGAATATGTTCACCAACCGGAGTGCGGTGAGGGAAAATGTCATTATGTTATGCACCCTTGGCGGCATCCTGATTGTCAGCGTTGTCCTGGCCATATTGTTAATGACGGTTCTGCTTCCAAAACGATTCCGCCGCGAGGGCATTCTCAAGAAACGGCGCATAACCGTTGCCGCAATCGCGCTCACATTATTTATCCTGCTGTCGTTTTTCGCCTGCTACACTTTTATGACCGGCTTCATAATCCTGCCGTCGGTAGATTTGTTGTTCTATGGTCTCATCATAATAGACATCTTCCTCATAAGCGCAGCCCTTCGTTTCAGCGTTGAAGAGGGCAAGAGTATGATGCGCTGCTATATGCCCATCATACTGACAGCGTTCGTCTTCATTCTTGAGAGGCTGCTGCTTGTGAGCAACAATCTGGTCAACCTTACCATCCCCCCTTTGCTGCTGCTATCGTTCATATGGCAGCTGTCGGAACTGATCCGTCACGGACACATCAGCGAACGCTTCTCTTCTGTCACCCTGTGGCTCACTTGTGTCGTCACCGGCCTGATGTGCATTCTCTCGTGGGTTGGTTATACCTTCCTGGCGCTGATGCTTATAATATTCTGGATCTTGCTGCTGACCTGCCTGCAGGCGGTGACTTGCATCAATTACCTCATAAATCACGCCGACAAGCGACGCGTCAAGGGCAAGAAAGCCCGTATGCTCTGGCTCAACCCTTCTGTAGAGAAACTTGGCTTGCCATTGCTCTCTATTGCGTCGTTTGCCGGAAGTTTCCTGTGGGCTGCCAGGATGTTCAGTATGCGCAGTTGGGCTGAGGGTATCCTTCATAAGAATCTGGCAGCTCCCCTGAGCGGTACCAACAGCAGTATCACCATCACCATCTCGGGGATTATGATACTTGCAGCGCTGGCATTCGTGATAATATGGGCCATTTATATGGTCAAAACGGCACTCAAGGAGATTTATAAAGAGAACTTCACCACGGGAGCCATTCCGCTCTACATCACCCTTGGCAGTATGCTGGCGTGGTTCCTCTATGCTGTGGTGTGCGTCAAGACTATGGGCATCGACAGCAAGGGCCTTATAGCTGCCATGGGCGGTTTGGGCGTCGGTTTCGGCTTCGCCCTCAAGGATACCATCAACGACCTTTTCTGCGGCCTGTCGTTGCTTATGGGGCGTGTACACCTTCACGACTATATAGAGTGCGACGGAGTCCGCGGACGTATAGTTGAAGTGGGTATCCGCAGCACTACGATAGATACCATGGACGGCAGTATGATGTCGTTCCTCAACAGCCAGCTTTTCGCCAAGAACTTCAAGAATCTCACCAAGAACCACAACTGGGAGTTGGCCAGGATTCCGGTGGGCGTAAGTTACGGTACAGATGTAGAAAAGGCCCGCAAGGCCATCGTCGACGCCCTTGTGCCACTCAAGGAGCGACTGGCATACAAGGATACTCAGGTACAGGTTGCCGATTTCGGCGACAGTAGCGTGGACCTCGTGGTAAAGGCCTGGGTACGCACCAGCGACCGTCTTGCCATAGTGCCCGAGATCAAAGAGAGGATATACGCAGCATTCAACGCAGAGGGCATACAGATTCCGTTCCCTCAGCGCGATATTCATATTATTACAGACAAACAAGACGATGAGCAAAAAGCTTAGTCCCGAGACCCTGTGCGTTAAGGCGGGCTGGGACCCCAAGAAAGGCGAACCGCGCCAGGTTCCCATTTATCAGACCACGACATTCAAATACGAAACCAGTGAGCAAATGGCCGACCTGTTCGACCTGAAGGCCCCCGGTTATTTCTATACCAGGCTTCAGAATCCGACCAACGACCTGGTGGCCGCAAAGATAGCCGCACTGGAAGGTGGCACCTCCGCCATGCTGACCTCCTCGGGGCAGGCCGCAAGCTTTTTTGCCGTGTTTAACCTGTGCGAGGCCGGTGACCATTTCGTGAGCGCAAGCACCATTTATGGCGGCACTTTCAATCTGTTTGCCATCACGCTCAAGAAGATGGGCATCGAATGCACCTTTGTGGATGCGGACGCCTCGGAAGAGGAAATCGGTGCGGCATTCCGCCCCAACACCAAGTTGCTCTTCGGCGAGACCCTGACCAATCCCGGAGTCAACGTACTGGATATAGAGAAGTTTGCCCGGATTGCCCACAGCCACGGGGTACCCCTTATCGTGGACAACACCTTCCCCACTCCCATCAACTGTCGCCCGTTCGATTGGGGCGCCGATATCGTGACCCACGCCACCACAAAGTATATGGACGGACACTCCACCAGCGTGGGTGGGGCAATTGTGGACAGCGGCAATTTTGACTGGACCGCACATCCCGGCAAGTTCCCCGGACTGACCGAACCCGACGATTCATATCATGGGCTGGCATACGCCACAGCTTTCGGCAAGAATGCCTTCATCACCAAGGCCACTGTCCAGTTGATGCGCGATTTAGGCAGCATCCCATCTCCTTTCAATTCTTATCTGTTGAACATTGGCCTGGAGTCTCTGCAGGCACGCGTAGAGCGTCACTGTGCCAATGCCCAGGTGATGGCGGAATATCTGTCAGAATGCCCCGAAGTGGCTTGGATTAAATTCCCCGGCCTGAAGGGTGACAAATACCACGCCCTGGCACAGAAACAGTTCACCGACGGCCGCTCATCCGGTGTGATGTGTTTCGGCATCAAGGGTGGCCGCGAGCGCAGCATCAAGTTCATGGACAGTCTCAAGCTGATTAATATCGTAACACACGTTGCCGATGCGGCCAGCTGCGTACTCCATCCAGCCAGCCACACTCATCGCCAATTGAGCGACGAGCAGCTGATAGCCGCCGGCGTACAGCCAGACCTTATCAGATTCTCGGTAGGACTGGAAAATACAGACGATCTGATAGCTGATATGGAGCAGGCATTTGCGGCAATAAAATAATTTTTTTACATTTGCGTTATGAAAGATTGCAGGACTTTTTTCTTTTTCGGCTTTTTCTTTGCCCATAAAAGGGTGAAGCGGCTGGTTCTGTAATTAAAAAGGCAATTACATTACTTAAATATACGCTTCACCTTCAGGTGAAGCGTTTTTTTATTTGTTTTTATGAAAAAGATAGCTATCCAGGGCATCCGCGGTTCTTTCCACGACATTGCAGCCCATCAGTATTTCAAATCGGAAGAGTTGGACATCATATGCTGCAATACATTCGAACAGGTATTCGACAGCGTAAGGGACGACCCCTCTTCAATAGCCTTTGTGGCGATCGAAAACACCATTGCAGGAAGTCTGCTGCACAACTACGAGCTTTTGCGCGACAGCGGATTGAGCGTTGTTGGAGAGCACAAACTACATATCAGCCACAGCCTGCTGTGCCTTCCCGAAGATGACTGGGAGACTCTGACCGAGGTCGGCAGCCATCCTGTGGCACTGATGCAGTGCCGCAGTTTTCTGCAGAATCATCCTCAACTCAAGGCTGTTCAACGTTCCGACACCGCATCCAGCGCCCGTGCCATCGCAGAGGATCATCTTAAGGGCCATTGTGCTATCTGTCATAAAGACAACGCTATCTCATACGGCCTTAAAGTCCTTGAAGAAGAGATAGAAGACAACAAGCACAATTTTACCCGTTTCCTGCTCTGCTGCAATTCTAAACGTGTCTCCCATATGCGCCATATAGAAGATTGCAACAAGGCTTCGCTTGTTTTCACGCTGCCTCACAAAGAGGGTTCACTGAGCCAGGCGCTCAGTGTGCTGAGTTTCTACGACATCAACTTGACCAAGATACAGTCGCTCCCAATTATAGGTAAGGAATGGGAGTATATGTTCTACATAGATGTCGTCTATGACACTCTGAGTCGTTTCCGTCAGGGCGTGGCTGCGGTTTCGCCCCTTACCAGCGACCTCAGGGTCCTCGGAGAATATATTGAATCAAAAGAAACCAATCTTTAATACTTACCCATATGGCACTTGACCTGCAACCACTCAACCTGCCCGGTATTGACAACCGACGTCCCACGATCATAGCCGGTCCATGCTCGGCTGAGACCGAATCACAAGTGATGACCACTGCTACACTATTGTGTGAGGCTGGCTACAAGGTTTTCCGCGCCGGAATATGGAAACCTCGCACCAAGCCCGGAGGTTTCGAGGGGAACGGCATATCTGCCCTTCCATGGCTGCGTCGCGTCCACGAAGAGTTGGATATGCTCACCGCCACAGAAGTGGCTACTGCCGAACACGTCAGGGCCGCCCTTGACTATGGCGTTGATATACTATGGATCGGTGCCCGCACTGCGGTCGATCCTTTTGCTGTACAATCGGTCGCAGACGCTCTCTCGGGAGAAGATATCCCGGTATTTGTCAAAAACCCGGTCAACCCGGAGATAGACCTTTGGCAGGGCGCCCTGGAAAGGGTCAATCTGGCCGGGATCAAACGTCTTGGAGCGATTCATCGCGGGTTCTCTTATTATGAACGTAATATCTACCGCAATCTGCCAATGTGGCACATTCCGGTAGAACTCAAAAAGAGAGAGCCGCTATTGCCGATATTCTGTGATCCCAGCCACATCGGCGGAAAACGTGAATTGATAGCCCCACTTTGCCAACATGCCATGGATTTGGGTATGGAGGGCTTGATAGTGGAGAGTCACTGTGATCCTGACAGCGCCTGGAGCGACGCTGCTCAACAAGTAACTCCGGCCACTTTAAAAGATATTGTAGACAATCTGGATATCGTCAGCTTATCTGGCTTAAGATAAACTTGCATTTCTCCGGATTACCGAGGGTCTTGCCCTTGTCGCAGGAGAGTTTGACGCAATCGTGCCATTCACGCAGTTCCGTGATCCGGCCGCGGGTGAGTTTGATTACGATGTTTGACGGCTTGCAGCCGGTCACGTCGCAGGTAAGGAATGTGCCGACACCGTACGAGTCCTGTACCCTTCCGTTCACGTACTTGTGAATCTCAATGGCACGGTCTATATTGAGGCCGTTGCTGTAAACGACCTGCTTGCCTGCGGGGTCAATGCCCAGCTGTTTATATTTATCTATGATGAGTTCCGTCTGCTCCTCTTCATTGCCGCTGTCCACACGCAGTCCCTTGTACATCATCGCCATACGCTTGGAGAGGTTACTGAAGAATACCTTGTCGCCAAAGCAGTCGTACAGATAAATCCCGTTGTCGCCGTCGAACACGTCGGAGAACTTCTTCATTACGTTGAAGTTGCACTCGAAAACGCCGCTCACGTTCTCTTCGAAGGATATCAGCTGATGAGACATGGTTCCCAGGCACGGCAGGTCGTATTTCATGGCCAGCCATACGTTGGATGTGCCGGTGAATTTGCCGGGCCATACCCGGGATTTGTAAACCTCCGCCATAACGCGTACGACCATCTCCTGATGGTCGAATGAGAGACGGCGGCGGGTACCCATATCGCCCAGTACCAGTCCTGCACCGAAGATCTGCTCAGACTTTGCCCTTGCGCGTTTCTCTTCAAGAGCGGCGTCATAGCGGTCTATGTCGCCGTTAAGGGTGTGCATCAACTCCGAAATGCAGCTCAGAAGGGGCATCTCCCACATAATCGTAGAGAACCATTTACCGCTGACCTTGATGTCCAAATGGCCTGCCTCATCTTGTGATATGCTCACCTCACGGGGTTTGAAACGGTAGCCGCGAAGATAGGTAAAGAACCACAGGGGTAACCAGTAGCACTTTACCTTCATGTACTCTATTTCCTCGTCGGTTATGACCACATTTGCCATATAGTTTACCTGCTCTTGCAACAGTTCTGCAAACCCTTGGGGATACTGTGTGCCGTTGCGGTCGATGAAAGAGTATTCCACCTCCGCACGCGGATACTGCCTGAGCACATAGTACTGGCAGGTGAAGGTGTACAGATCGTTGTCGGTAAAGTGGGTGATAAGTTGTTTCATAGTCGGATATGTTTACAATCCCCTCTCCTTTTTGATTTGTTCGTAGGCCTGCTGGACTTTCTTGAATTTCTCTTCAGCCGCCTTCTGGACATCCTCACCGAGGGTTGCTACTTTGTCGGGGTGATATTTGAGTGCCATCTTCTTATAGGCCCTGCGGACCTCGTCGTCGGTAGCAGTGGGCTCTATGCCGAGTATCTTGTATGCAGAGTCGGACTGCTGGCGGTACATATTCAGCAGCGAGTCGCGGTCGGTATTGCTCAGGCCTGTTGCAGAGGCAATGGAATCAAGCACTTCCAGCTCAGCATTTACCATACCGTCGCACTGGGCCAGCTGCACCAGATACTGGAAAAGTTGCAGCCGCTGCGAATAGTTCATATACATTTTTATCTGGGCGCCTACACTCCAGATATTGATATCCTGTACCATAAGCCGGCGAACGATTTCTTCTGCCTCGATGGCGGCGTCATCGCCGAAATTGGTGCGGATAAGGTTCTTTATGTTCTGCAGTTCCCCACTGCTCAACTTCCCGTCTGCCTTGGCAACCGCAGTAGCAAGCACCAGCAGGCTCATCATAAAGCTGTTGCGCTGGCTGTTGCGGTATTGTTCGCCGGAGACCCTGCCGCCGGTACGGCGCCACGAGGTGCCGGCATCAGAGTTTCCCTGACCGATAAGTTTGCCACCCGCATCGGACACGCTCCCCACCAGGAACCCCAGAAGGGCACCCATAGGGCCGAAAAAGACCCAGCCCAGAACTCCGTAAAGCCACTTCCTAGATCCCATCTATTTCGTCATCGTCAAGTCCTTTCTTGAGCGTTTTGCCATAATCCCGGTCACGTTCGTAGTCAAAAGAATTGTCGGAGTCATCGCTGCCGTCCTGGTGCTGATTGATAACGGTACCGCCGGGAAGGGTAATCTCCGGCAGATAACCGCCCAGGATATTTCTGGCAAAATAGCCGCCCGCCAGCAGAAGGAGGATGAGTATTATCAGGCATCCGCACCCGGGACGACGGCACCCGCTTCTCATCCCGGTGTTATTGTTATATCCGAGAAGTCCCATATTTATTTAAATATCTTTGACAAATGCACGGCGGGTTTTATGCACTTCGTGAGGGAAATGATTCCAGAGATTGATCACCTTGTCGTTGTCAACCAGATTGCAGTTTGTCTCGGCTTTCACAAAGCCTTTCTTGATAAGGGCTGGCTGAAGTGCAGATACCAGCAGCGCATTGACACCCTTGCTCTGATAGTCGGGACGAATTGCAACCAGCAGGAATTCCACCGTATCGCACGGTTTGAAGTAAAGGGCTTTGAGCAGGTGGAACCATCCGAAGGGGAACAGTCTGCCGTGGCAGCGGATCAGTGCGTGCGCCAGATACGGAATCATTATGGCAACTCCAACAAGCTCGCCATTCCCGTCATAAACCATCGGAATCAAATCGAGGTCGGCAAAAGAAATATAGTCGTTTACATATTTATTTATCTGGCCATCGCTAAGCTGGGCGAAGCCGTACAGGTCGGCATAGCAGAGATTGAGCAGGTCGAAAATGGCCTTTGCATTGTATTTCTTCATATCCCTGCCATTTTTGGCAAACCGGACTTGAAGATTGTATCTCTGGCTGATAAGGTCGCTCATCTTGGCGTATCTCTCCGGCATCTCAGTGGGAACCGTAACCAGATTTTCAATCCAGTCGGCTCCCTTTTCAAGCCCGTAGCGCTCGTAGAACTCGATGTAGTAGGGATAGTTGTATATGGTGGCCATCGTGGCGATGCGGTCATAGCCCCCGGTCAGGGCACCTTCACGATCAAAGTCTGTAAAACCCATCGGTCCCTCCAGGCGGTCCATGCCACGCTCCTTACCCCAGGAGCACACGGCATCCAGCAACGCCTTGCATACCTCGTAATCTTCAATGAAGTCTATCCAGCCGAAACGGACTATCTTGTGATTCCACTTTTCATTGACCCTATTGTTGATCAGGGCCACTACCCTGCCCGCCACCTTGCCGTCTTTGAGTGCCAGCATCGGCTGGGCCTGGCTGAATTCAAAAGCAGGGTTTTTCTTGGGGTTGAGGGTCGCCTTCGTATCGAAAGTCAACTCGGGCACATAATATGGGCAGTCCCGGTACAAGTCCAGTGTGAAGTTGACGAACTGGTTCATCTGACGGCATGTATCAACCGGGACGATAGTAACACTCATATCTGATACTTCAGGTTAAATTAGTGCAAATATAGAAAAAAAAGACCACTATATCTGAAAATTACGTACATTTGCGCCCGAAAGACAAAGGTTCCTTAATCGGCTTTATAGTCCGAACAAGGATTAATAGGGAATCGGGTGCAAATCCCGAGCAGTTCCCGCTACTGTAAGTTCTGAAAGTTCTTCCGGCATTCAGATGCCACTGGGTCAAAAGCCCGGGAAGGCGCCGGAAGATGAACGAGCCAGGAGACCTGCCTTTGACTAATAACCACAAGACCTGCGGGAGACGGGTCGGACGGCACTTACCCATAGCCTTTTCTTTAAGGTTTATCAGTTGGCGCTGCGCCTTATTATCTGCCGCACGGGTCAGTTAGTATTTGGTGCGTATGCTCAAACTGATGATAGCCTTCCTGGCTTTGCAGATTATCCCGCCGCAGGTGGACACTATCGCTACTTCAAGTGTAACCGCCCGGAGAAACGAGGTCATTGTCCCCCGACAGACTCTCTCCGGGGCGGAGTTGCAGTCGCTCTCCACCTCTACCGTGGCCGATGCCCTCAAGTTTTTTTCGGGAGTCCAAATCAAGGATTACGGCGGTCTCGGCGGCCAGAAAACCATAAACGTCCGTTCGCTGGGAACCCAGCACACAGGTGTCTATATAGACGGAATCCGCATAACCAATTGCCAGAACGGTACGGTGGATCTGGGCAAGTACTCCCTGGCCAATATGGAGTCTGTGGAGCTCTATAATGCCAACAAGGTTTCGCCCCAGATGACCGCATCGGAATACGCATCCGCAGCAACGGTTTATTTCACCACCCGGCGTCCGGCGGCAACCGCCCTTCGCGCCCTGGTGAGCCAGGGTTCATTCAAGACCAACCGGGCGCAGATTCATGCTTCTTATAAGACACGCTTCTTCGCCGATTTCGAAGGGTACCACAGCTGCGGCGATTATCCGTTTGAATATCATTCTGCCTATGAAGATACTGTAGGTGTAAGGAAGAATTCCGACATCACTTTCTACCGTGCCGAATGCGGCTATTTTGACGATCATCTCACAGGTCACCTGTACTTATACTCTTCAGAGAGGGGCCTCCCGGGCGGCATTGTGCGGCGGCTATCCGACAAATTCGGCGATATCGGGCGTGAAAGGGATTTCAACACTTTTGCCCAGATGACTTACCGTAACAATTGGGGACGCCACTCCTTCAAATACAATACACGCTATGCCTATGACCTGCTTCACGCCGACGCCCGTTTCCTTGAAAACCAGTTTGTACATTACGACAATACATACAAGCAGCAGGACTTCTACAACGGGGCGGTATATTCCTGGAGCGGGCGACGGTTCTGCGTTTCCGTGTCACCAGACTTACGCCTGAGCGACTTGCGCTGCGACGTGACAGGTATGTCTTATCTGTGGCGCAGTGATTTCAAGTCGGTGGCCAGCGCCACCTACGACTATGCCGGCGTCAAGTGCTCGGCCTCTGTGCTTTACACAAACATAAAGGACCACTCAAAGATGGCCACTGCCGGAAGGCTGACCCGCTGGACCCCTTCCGCCCACTTTTCATATACTTTCAGGGACTTTACCGTGAGGGCCTTCTATAAAACGATATTCAGGGCTCCGACCCTCAACGACCTCTACTATACCCAGGTCGGCAGGCGCGACCTCAAACCCGAATACACACGTCAGTACGATTTGGGCCTAACTTATAACAAGTCCTTTCTCAAGATACAGTTGGATGTCTATCACAACGATGTCACCGACAAGATAGTGTGCATCCCTCAGGGAGCATCTTACAACTGGCGTATGATGAACTACGGATATGTCGTAACCAATGGAGCAGACCTGTCGGCCAGGGCATCATACAAAGATTTCTCACTGTTTTTGACCGGCACATATCAGGATGTCAGGGATATGTCCGACCCCGACGACGAATACTCCTGGAAGCACCAGTTCCTCTATTCGCCCAAGTTCTCGGCCTCTGCAATCCTCTCGTACAACCATAAGGGATGGATTGCGAGCCTTTCGCATATGTTCTGCTCTTCACGTTACTGGACTTATGTAGAAGAAGATCAGATGCCTGCCTACAATTGTACCGACGCCAAAGTGCAATACACGTTCAAAAACAATATAACAATCGTGCTGGAGTGCAACGACATTTTTGACGTCCGCTATGAACTTGTACAGCGATGGCCTCTCCCGGGCCGTCGGTTTGCCCTGACGCTGATGTATGAATTAAACAATATCAAACTATGATAAAAAGGATTTCATTATTGACCCTTGCGGCGGCGGTACTGTGTTCCTGCTGCGACCGCATCGCAGACAATGCCCCTGCCTGGGTCGCGGCTACAGTCACATTTGAAGAGATCGTATCACCGGATGCCACCAAAACCGTGCTGGATGGAAATGCCCTCTCGTGGGAGACGACAGACTCGTTTGGCCTGACAGGCGGCAAAGCCCTCTACAAGTACAACAATGTTTCCGGCAATTCTTTCGCTCCGGAGACTGCGGTTCGCAAGGCTGACATCTATGCCACATATTATCCATACGATGCCATAGTGGCCCATTCGGTGGAATCATTTACGGTGAATATCCCGGCAGCCCAGGGTTATGTGGAGAATTCCGTGGGCAGCGGTGCCCTGGCGATGGCCGGTACCACAACCGATATCACGAAAATCGGTTTCAGGCATATAATGTGCGTGTTTGATGTCTCCATCACAACACTTACCCAGAATAGCAACATACGCTCCATATCGCTCAAGTCAAACAAGCCTCTGGCAGGGCGTGCTGTGGTGCAGACATCCGACTGTGCCGTATCTTTTGAAGATCCTCTATACGAAATCACTATGGAAACACCGGATGTCCCGGTGGGCCCGGGCAAGGCAGCAAGGTTTATGGTGGTTGTGCCGCCGGATACCCACACCCTGACACTTACCGCAACCACAGAGACGGGGAACACCCTGACGGCCAAGTACAAAAACCTCACCCTAAGGCGAAGCACCATATACTCTGTGGATGTCAAGAAAGACTTCAAGCCTAATGCGAACGACCCTGACGCCACCGTCAACGAGAGGGTAATACTGCTCAACGAAGGCAACTGGCAGTCAAATAACGGACAGGTCTCCTTCATAGAAAACGGCGTCATAACCAATGGATGGTTCCGCAAGAATAATCCCGGAATGAACATCGGCGATACACCTGAAGATGTGCTGATGATAAACGACTCCCTTGTGGCAATATCTGTCAACTGGTCCAACATCATACAGTATATCAGGCCTACCGGAGAGGCGGTGGCCCAGACGGAAGACGTGCCCAACTGCCGGGCTATGTGCATAGACGGTAACGGTTTCCTGTACATCACTTCCTATGCCCATGAAACCGCACTGGGCGAATATTACCAGCACGGATATGTGGCCAAGGTTTCGCTCGACGACTTTCAGGTGAAGGCAACCTGCGAGGTGGGTTATGAACCCGAAGGGGTGGCTTATTACGACGGCCGGCTGTACATCGCCAACACCGGTGGGTACTCATTTTCAGAAGAACATGGCTATGAGAATTCCATATCGGTGGTAGATGTCGGCACGATGAATCTTTTGAGGAATGTCGGCGTGGTGGATCCTGACACAGGCAACCCCATCATAAATCTCTATGGGGAGATGTCCCAGTGCGGCAGCTTCCTTTGCATCAATTCGCCTGGTGACTACGGCTCGACTCCTGCCAGAACAATCATCTTTGACTGTGAAGAAGAGAGCTATACCGTATATGACTTCCCCTGTACCTATAATACGACGACCATAGATGACAAATTTCTCGCAGTTGGCTCTGCCTATTCGTACGATACCAACCAGTTTACTTACAGCCTCAAGACCATAGACCCGTATGAGGATATTGTCTATGACGGATACCGTCTCCCCTCCGGACGTTTCTCATCTGATGCCCAATCGACCTTCGAGAGCATCCAGAATCCATATTGCGTATATCAGAACCCTTATACCGGCCACCTATATATGTGTGAGGCCAAGTCATTCACCTCTGCCGGCAGGGTGTATGAATTCGATACCCGCGGCGAACTGATAAACACAATGGTCTGCTATATAAACCCCGGCCATATGGCAGCCCTCCCCGACAGATGTTTCAAATAACAACCATATCAAATCAAAAACACAAATCAATGAAACAGATCAAATCATTTCTTTTGATTGCAGCGGCCATTGTGTCGCTCGCATCTTGCCACAACCATCTGGATCTGACTCCAGACGGCTGGCTCACTGAACTCTCTTCAAACAGGGTCGTTGCGCAAGCCTATGTCAATGGCCTTGACGACGTCACGAAAGCGGCTACGACGGCCACAACCGCAAGTCTTGACGCAGGCTTCAACGTGTTTGCCGCCAACGTCAAGAATGAGCCCATCTGGAACTATGTATTCACACCCGACGGTGAAGGACATTTCGTAAATGAAAACGCCACTTGGGTAAAGGCCGGCAAGATGACATTCCGTGCCGTTTATCCCCAGGATCTGACCATCGGAAACGACGGTTCCATCGGCCCCGACAACTATGTCAACAACTGGTTCCTTGAGAAAGACCCGCTGGTGGCTGTAACCACCACTTCTCCCAGCGACGACGGTGCCGCTCCCGTGAACTTTACATTCTATCACATCGCATCCCAGATCAGGGCCAACGTCATAAACAATTCCGACTGGGACGTCCGCGTTCACGCCGACCTGAATTCTTACTATCGCACAGGTACCTTCACTTGGAAGGAGCCCGTCAATGTAACTCTCCCCGACGGCGCCACAGTGAAGAAGTTCCCTGCAAGTTGCTGGGCACAGCCTTCAGACGAAACTGACTATGTGGGCGGCATGGTAGGCAACACCGCCGGCAGCGTCAACTCTCCCCTTTCCAAGGGTGACGAGGGCAATAATCTGATTGTTGCCAACATCGTCCCAGTTGTGGCAGAGGCCAAAACTATGACCAGTCCCGCCGGCACCACTTACGAGCGTGAAGCCACCAATGTGAAATATACCATCTACTGGACCAACGACAAGAACGGCAACGGCAAGGAAGACGCAGGCGAATGCGAGTCTTTTGAGGTAAGCAAAGAAATCACCAGCCTTATCCCCGGTGTCGCCTATATCTTTACCCTTGAGATAAACGGTGACTACGAGCCTACCGCAATGATTTCTACCGCTACCGTGGACGATTTCACTCAGGTTACCGAGACTATCCCGGTAAGCCCCTGGGCAAAGACCGAATACACCATTGCCCTTGCCTCTTCCAACGAAGAGTTCGGCACTGTAGAAGGCGCCGGTACATATAAAGAAGGCACTCAGGTGACCATCCAGGCCCTTCCTGCAGCCGGATATGTGTTCAAACGCTGGTCCGACGGTGACACCAATGCAGAGAGGACTTTTACCGTTTCAGAGAACCTTGACCTGACTGCCCTGTTTGCAGAGAAGGCGACCTGGAGTGCACTCTACGTCCAGTTCTCCAGCGCCTGGTCCGTGGGCAACGCCGACAAGATGGTCCAGGGCGACGACAACCACACTTGGACCAAGACGCTGAATGTAACTGACAGCAATGTCGGCTGGGACGGCAGCATCGGCTTCGTGATTCCTACCGGTACTTCCTATTCAGCAAAGGTCTACAACCTTGACAACAGCAATCCCGGTCATCTCGTGCTCAAGAACAGCAGCGACACTTATGTCTATATCCCTGTTGAACTTGGTGAATGGGTTCTGACATTCAACGACAAGACACTTGAGTACTCCATAACCAGCCGCTCCGCCGTCAAGACAGAATTGGCAAACCTCATTGCCTGGCTTGAAGACGAAGAGAACGATCCTAATGAATACGAATATACAGATGAAACCCTGGCTGTATACAACGAGGCGCTTGCCGCTGCAAAGACCGTTGTAGAGGACGACGACTATGACGCCATAGAAGCCGCTTTAGCAGCCCTTAGGGAAGCCTACTACGGCTTGAAGACCAAGGGCGGTTCATCGGAACTTCCCGACCTGCCCGGCAATCTTTAGCCGTTTATTCAGTTTGTTTTGAAAGTGCAGCCCGGTCTGGATTCAGGCCGGGCTGCTTGTTTATCTAAAATGGAATGATTTATTTCAGCAGTTCTGCGCTGCGGTGTATAAAGTCTGCAAGGGGCTTGCCCTTGAGCATTCCGGCAGAAAGAAGAGCCAGGTCGCACAACTGGCGCAGCAAGCGGTTATCTGCATTCAGGCCGCCTTCTGCCTCCTGTGCTTTCTTTACAAGGGGACTGTCGGCGTTAACTGTTACGGTGTAATATGCCGGCATATCGCCATAGAAGTTCATTCCACCGCCGCTCACAGCAGCCATATCGCGGTAACGGCGCATAAATTCGCTCTGGTTTATGGAGATGGCGTCGGCATCTTCTCCAAGGTTCTGCATAGACACCTCGTACTTGCCATCGGAAGGAAGTATCTTCTCGAACTCTTCCTGAAGGTGCTTCTTCTCCTTGTCACTCATTTTCACCTCCTTGAGGTCATCTTTTACGATGAGTTTCTCCAAGATATCGGCATCCACCCGGGTGAATACGCTGTCTGGGATACGCTGCTCCAGCAGACCCACATAGTGGGCGTCCAGCTGGCAGTCCATAACCAGCACGTCGTAGCCTTTGTTCTTGGCCGCCTCAATCTGAGTGTACTGGGCCACAGGGTCGTTTGTGTAGAGATATACGACCTTCTTGTCTTTGTTGGTCTGATTAGCCTCTATTGCCTTGCGGTAGTCGGCCATCTTGAAATATTTGCCGTCGGTGTTCTTGAACAGGGCGAATTCCATAGCCTTCTCGCAGAACTTGGCGT
>CACYEB010000011.1 GCA_902773305.1 uncultured Bacteroidia bacterium | reverse complement strand
GAAGATAAATCTAATATCAATTCTTCTCGCACTTGTGCTGTGCTCGTGTGCGTGCAGTGACCCCTCCAAAGAACCATATACCCCCGGGAACGGGGGTAATGGTGGCGGAGGCGGCAACCAGCAGACGGTAGTTTGGCACGAACGTGCCTATGAGACTTTTCAGGCAATTGAACATCTCTACGGCATCACTTCCGGCGCCACCGCAGGTTTCTACAACGAGAATTATCCAAAGGGTAACGGCGACCTGTCCGCCTCATTCCTGTGGCCCTACGACGGCCTGATGTCCGGTCTAGCCCTTTTGAACAGGCTGGGCTATGATGTCAAGTATGCTGACAAGATAGAACAGTATCAGGCTTACTGGCGCCCCACCGGTGGAGTGAATGTGGGCGGCTATGGCTCCCAGACCGACGGCAAAAATGGCAGCGGAGACCGTTTTTACGACGACAACTCCATTATCGGCATCAACCTTGTCGAGGCTTACAGGCAGCTCAATGATCCCAAGTATCTGGAGCGTTGCGCACAGATAGTCAACTTCCTCCTGTCTGGAGAAGACAATACTCTGGGCGGCGCACTCTGGTGGTGCGAAGGCCAGAAAAACAAGCCCGGCAACGGCGACAGCAACAAGCCCGCCTGCGCCAACGGCTATGCACAGTGGTTCCTGCTGAGCTACTACGATGTCTGCCCGCAGGCAGAGAAAGCTGCTGTCCTGGACTTTGCCAAGAGGCTTTACACCTGGGAATATGCCAACCTGCGCGACCCCGACGACAACACCTACTGGAACGACCGTAATGCCGACGGCAACATAAACAAGACTAAGTGGACCTATAACTCCGGCGCGATGATAGCAGCAGGCACACGCCTGTATCACATTACGGGCGAGAAACACTATCTGGACGAGGCTATCGCCACCGCCGACGGTGCCTACAACTATTATGTCCGCAGCCGCGAGGGTATCCCTTTGTGTTATCCTCTCAACGACCCCTGGTTTACCGTGAAGCTCATCAGGGCCTATATGGAACTCGAGCCCGACTATTCCAAGTGCTCCAATTACATAGAGGTGTTCATCTCCAATCTGGGGAAGGCTTGGAAGAACGGCCGGAAGGACAACGGCCTCTTCTATGAGAACTGGACAGGGAAGGCCAATCCCGACCGCGACAAGGGACTGCTTATGCAAGATGCGGCGCTGGAGTCGCTGGGTGCTGTGGCTATCTATAAAAAAGAACACAAATAGAATATGAGAAAACTGTCAGTCATCCTCCTGGCACTCCTTTGCGCGGCCGCCTGCGGCCCCAAAGAGGATGTGCTTGACTATGTCAATCCCAATATCGGCACCGTACACAGCCGCTGGTTTGTATTCACCCCGGCCGCCACTCCTTTCGGAATGGCCAAGCTGGGCGCCTCTACCAACGGCACCTACGGCAACAATCAGGGCTGGGAGGCCGTGGGTTACGAAGATACCCACACCTCCATTGACGGCTTCCCCTGCTTCCATGAGTTTCAAGTGGGCGGTCTGGCGCTGATGCCCGTGACCGGCGAGCCTGTGACCCGGCCCGGACTTCTGGAAGACCCCGCTGCCGGCTGGCGTTCCTGCTTTGACAAGTCGGACGAGGTTTCCCAAGCGGGTTACTATTCCGTCATCCTGAAAGATTATGGAGTCAAGGCTGAACTTACCGCCACCGAGAGGGTAGGGTTCCAGCGATTCACCTTCGACGGCAAAGAGCCTGGCCATATCCTTATTAACGTCGGCACCCGCGAGGGCGAGAGCGGCGCTGTCCGCGACGCCTGGGCCAGGGTCGAAGGCACCACCGTTCAGGGATGGATCATCACCGAGCCCGAATATGTCAAGAAATATCAGACCGGAGCCACCGTGAGTATGTATTTCTACGGAGAACTCTCCAAGGCTCCCGACGCCGCTTCTGCATTTCACGTTGGTGGCGAAAGGGCAGTGGCAGCCACAGTCTCCGGCCCCGGCGCGGTCCTTTCTCTGGACTATGACAATCCGGGAATAATCACAGTCAAGCTGGGTCTGTCTTTCACTTCGGTAGAGAATGCCAAGGCCAATCTTGAGGCTGAGGCTGCCGGTCTGGGCTTTGACGCTGCCCGCCGCCAGACCCAGGACAAATGGCGCAAGGCACTCGGCAAACTGGAGGTCGAGGGTGGCAAAGATGGCGACAAGGTCAAATTCTACACCGGACTGTATCACGCACTGCTGGGCCGCGGCGTGGCAAGCGACGTTAACGGCGCTTATCCCGCCAACGACGGCAGCGTGGGACAGATTGAATGCGGTGCAGACGGCAAACCGCTGCACAATTTCTACAATACCGACGCTATCTGGGGAGGCTACTGGAATCTGACTCCGCTCTGGGCGCTCTGCTATCCCGAGTACTACAACGACTGGGTTGCCGGTCAGCTGCTGGTCTATAAGGATGCAGGTTGGCTGGGCGACGGCATCGCCTGCAGCAAATATGTATCCGGCGTGGGTACAAATATGGTTCCCATAGCCTTTGCAGGCGCCTACAACAGCGGCATCCGCGACTATGATCTGGAGACAATGTATGCGGCGGCCCGCAAGGACTGCCTGGAGTGGGAAGGCCGCATAGAGGGCGCCGGCAAAATGGATATACAGCAGTTCGTAGAGAACGGTTATGTGCCTTACGTGACCGATCCCGGTTTCGTGGCACACTCCGGCGGCGCAACCTTCTCAATCTCGCACACTCTGGAATACAGTTTCTGCTCTTATGCAACCGCGCAGCTGGCAAAGCAACTGGGCCATGAGGAGGACTACCAAAAGCTGATGGAACTCTCCGACGGCTGGGCCAAAGTGTTTGACGATGAGCTCAAACTGGTGCGTCCGCGCG
>CACYEB010000010.1 GCA_902773305.1 uncultured Bacteroidia bacterium | reverse complement strand
TCCACCACGGCGGGGTGGAATTCTTCCATCTTGTACACCGATCCTTTGTGGGGATAAAAAGGGGTGAAATTGATAGCTTCCATTGATTTTAAGTCATATTGGGTCACAAAGATACAGAAATGTCGGCAAAAATCGTTACATTTACAAGATTAGGTTATTAAACTATTTAATTATAGCGAAGTTTAGAGACCATGAGGAAGTTAATCTGGAGATTATCTGTTGCCGGGCTCTCCGTCATAATGATGCTTTCTGCCTGTACCAAGGCGGGGGATATTATTTACGTGCCGGACCCTGATGAGCCTGTGGCCAGCAAGGCGCCCGTCGTCACTGTGATTTACGACCAGAACGCATTAGGAGACCGCTCCTACAACGATCTCATTTACCAGGGCGTGGAGGAGGCCGCGGCACAGCACGGCCTGCGCACGGTGCAAATGTCGCCCATCAGCTATGAGGAAGGCAGGGACTATCTGGAGAATATGTTCCGGACGGTCAAAAGCAGCACCGACACCATTCCCCACCTGTACATTGTAACTGCAGCCGGCTACGACGACTATATCCGCAAGAACAGTTCCGTCTTTGACAGCAATCCTTACGCAGATCTTCTGTACCTGGAAACGCCTGAGCCCCTGGAGAGCGGCGGTTCCACGCTGTACCTGCCCTACTACGGGGCTATGTATGAAGGCGGTGCCATCCAGCCCGTTTTAAATAATCTTGCCTCAGTTATCGTCTCCAACCCGGAAGACCAGACGGTGGTTGGGGCCGCCAAGGGGTTTGCAGACGGCTTCCTGGCAGACTACTACCAGGTAGAGAGCATTCTTGGAGGCGAGGAGAGAGTCCTCGACATTGTCTATCTGGCGGAACATGCCGGTGAGGGCTACAACATTGCAGACTCAACCGCCCTGCGCATCATGGACCAGTTCAATGGTACCCTTATCCCCATCTGCGGCGGTTCCGGCTACACCCTTACGTATTTCTGCGATGTCATCTTCAGGTATTATGTGGGAATTGACGTGGAAAGGTTCTCATACTGGTGCCATATGTCCATCTTCAAGCACATAGACCGCGCCGTAGCTCACTGCATCGGCCAATGGCTCTCACCCGAGGGGATGCCCAGACACCAGGTATTGGGCTTGAAGGAAGGCTACACCGGCGTGTCGCTCAATCTGGGTTATTATTCAACCTTTTATGACAGGTATATCTCCGAGGAAATGCGCCGGCAAATTCATGAGGATGCCATTAGAAAGGAGGAGGAGTATGAAAAGCGGTAAAAGATGGACACTGGGTCTATGGGCACTCTGCCTCATGCTACTGGCCGCCTGCTCCAAGGAGGCGGACCGGATTGTTATCCAGACGCAGCACCGATGGGTGGACAAGAAAGTAGCGGTGGTCTATCCCAACCGCAACTCTATCACCAAGGCACAACTGGAGCGAACGGCCCAGTGGTTCCTGGATAACTTCCAGGATGCGCAGCTTGCTACCGACGTCTGCGTGCGCCTAAAGCTTGAATGGTACGACGAACTCACCGCCAATATGGAAGCCCTGAGTGAGAAACTGGCAAATGACACCAGCGTGGTGGCCATCGTGGGTCCCTTCAAGAGCGATAACCTGGACGTTTTTGCCCAGGCCTGCCAGCAGACCGAGAAGCCGCTCATCGCCCCCACTGCCACCAGTGAGGAAATCATCCGCCGCTATGCCGTGCCCACGCAGAGCGGCACGCGCAAAGTCCGTCCCTTCCTGTGGTCGCTCACAGAGAGCGACGTAGCTTTTACCGAGGTAATGATGACGGCCTATGCCACCTTGTCCCAAGAGTTCAGCTTTGTCAGACCTTGGTCTATGGTCTTCACGCCCGACAATGTCTATGGCAAGACCTTCTTCGACTGGGCCCCCTTCCAGGCCGATAACCTGGGCATCGTGATTACCGATAACCTGCAGTACCACACCACCGATGAACTGCTGAAGCAAATCGAGGCTTACCATTTTATGAAAACGCCCGGCATCTGGGAGTTCTTGTATTCCAACTTCTGTGTCCTCGAGACCATAGACCAACTCTGTCAGGTGACCGCGTGGCGCCGCCAGTGCTACATCAAGTATATGGAGGTCAATGAGCGGGCAAGTATTCCCGACAGCACCCCCTATGACGACCCTATCTATGATGAATATGCCACCGAGATACAGGCCTACAGGCGTACGTATATTGCCCTGAGCGACTTTAGCCAGGAAGAAATCAACGCCCTCACAGAGCGGCAGCGTGCCATCCTTCAGGAATACGAGGGCTTCACGCCCTATGCAGACCCTACCACGGGCTTCGAACTCAGCTATGAGCGAAAGTTTGGCACCAAGCCCACCTTCGAGGAGTGCAAGTTCTACGATGGGCTCCTGCTCACCGGCCTTGCCTGCCACAAGCTGGCCGTAGAGAACAAAGACAACTCGGCGCCGGAAGAGAATATGGAGCGAAACATCGCCTTCAACGAGGCTATCTACGAACTCACATTTCCCAATGCCGACGCCAGTATGAGCGCCACCATCTGGAATGCCACTGCGATGCAGCTCTACTTGCTCCAGCTTGATGGCGGCCAGGTGCCCCAGTTCCGGGGCGCCTCGGGCAATATTGCCTTCGATGCCGAGAGCTGTGCCGCTGCTGCCGGCACCACCTATGTGCACTGGCAAATCTACGACGGTCGGGTCAAGTTTCTCCGCTACTTCAGTTCCAAGGGCAACAACCGTATGGGTGAAGCCACCGTGGCCTGGAAATATCTCTACGACGAGAATGCCGAGCAGCAGCGCTTTGCCGAGCAGGCTCAGGACGAGGATGCCGGTATCGACTATGGCCCGCTGAAGGACCAGTACGCCCTGCTGGTCCACGGCAGCACCCGATTCAGTAATTACCGTCATCTTGCGGATGTGCTCAGCGTCTATCGGCAGCTGAGGCGTGGCGGCTTTGAAGACGACCATATCATCCTTATCGCAGACCGCTCTGTGGCCGATGACCCGGATAACCCCGAACCCGGCACGGTCCGCGCCACGGAGGATGGTCCGGACCTTATGGCGGGAGCCCAAATTGACTACGACGCAGCCACGCTTACGGCCGTCGACATAATGCATATCCTGATGGGACAGAGCAGTGACAAGCTGCCGGTGGTGATCCCGCCCGATGGCGGCAACAACGTGTTCTTCTACTGGAGCGGACACGGCCGCAGCCAGAATAACGATGGTGCCGATGAATTCCAGTGGCGCGATACAGCCCCCCTCCAGGGTGTTACCGCCCAGATGTTAACCCAGACTGTCACGGCTATGCAGAGTGATAAGGCCTTCCGTAAGCTCCTCATTGTGGCCGAGCCTTGCTACGCCGAATGTGTAGTGAGAGACCTCGAAGGCATCCCCGGCGTGCTTGCTATGACCGGCGCCAACGCCCAGGAGCAGTCCTGGGCCGACAACTGGAACTCCACCGGCTGGTTTTGGATGAGTGACCGCTTCACGCAGAACTTCGTGACGGCCATCACCGAAACCCCGAATATCACCTATCGTGACCTTTTCCTCTACTGTGCCCAGCACACGCTGGGTTCCCACGCACGCGTGGTCAATGCCGCCCACTTCGGTAACCTGTACCATACGGGTCCGGCAGAGTTTATCAGGAAATAATCGGGGAATAAAAGATTTGCGAAGGACGGAGGGATTGGTTAAATTTGTAGAATTAAAGACAAACAGTATCAAAAATGGCAGAATTCAAATACGCACCTATGTTTCAGTTGGGCAAGGACACCACTGAATACTACAAGATTCCCGGTTCCGAAAAGCTGGTGAAAACCGCCCAGTTTGG
>CACYEB010000009.1 GCA_902773305.1 uncultured Bacteroidia bacterium | reverse complement strand
TTTGGCTCCTCATCTAGGACTTGAACCTAGGACCCCCTGATTAACAGTCAGGTGCTCTAACCAACTGAGCTAATGAGGAATTTTCCTTTCGGGACTGCAAATGTATAACTTTTTTCTATGTGAGCAAACTTTTTTATTGCAAAAATCGTTTTTTGCTATATCTTTGCTGTCCCAATTCGTTGAGCCCAGATGGCGGAATTGGTAGACGCGCTAGTTTCAGGGACTAGTGATCGCAAGATTGTGCAGGTTCGAGTCCTGTTCTGGGCACCAGCCTCCCCTACATCGGGGAGGCTTTTTGTTTCTACACAAGTTTCCTGCGATTGCCGGCTTGAATCCCGCCGCTTTGCTTTTTAGCGGGAATGGTGTATTTTTGTAGGTTATTGCGCCCGCACGGATTCAAGTCTATGATTGACCGCTACACAAAAGAGAGGATAATGGAGGCCGCCCGCATAGAGGAGGTCATAGGCGAGTTTGTGTCGCTCAAGCGCTCGGGCTCGAATTATATCGGCTTGTGCCCCTTCCATCCCGACAACCATCCCTCCTTGAGCGTCTCCGCCAGCAGGCAGTTCTTCAAGTGCTTCTCCTGCGGACACTCCGGCAACGTGATCTCTTTCCTGATGGACCACGAGCACATCAGCTATCCGGAGGCCCTGAAGTATCTGGCGCACAAATACGGTATCGAGGTTGTCGAAAAAGAAGAGACCCCGGAAGAGGCCGCGGCGCGTATGCGCAGCGAGAGCCTGCTGATTGTAAACGAGGCTGCCCAGAAATACTATCAGGACGTCCTCTGGGATCCCGAGCTGGGCCACCATATCGGCCTGGGGTATTTCCGCAACCGCGGCTTTACCGATGAGACCATCCGCCGCTTCGGCCTGGGATACGCACCCGGAGGTTACGATACATTTACAAGATACGCCATTGAAAACGGCTACAAAGAGGAGTATTTGACAGAGACCGGCCTGAGCATAAAACACGATGACGGCCGCCTGTCCGACCGGTTCTACGACCGCGTGATGTTCCCGATATACTCGCTTTCGGGCAAGGTCATCGCCTTCGGCGGACGCATCCTGTCTTCTGACAAGAAACTGGCGAAATATGTCAATTCTCCTGAATCGATAATCTACAACAAAAGCCGCTCTACCCTGTACGGCCTGTTTCAGGCCAAGAACGCCATCGCAAAACAGGACAAGTGCATTATGGTGGAGGGTTATGCCGACGTGATATCGATGCACCAGCGCGGCATAGAGAATGTGGTGGCTTCCAGCGGCACTTCGCTCACCGAGGGGCATATCAATCTGGTGAAACGCTTCACAAAGCGCATCACTTTCATCTACGACAGCGACCCCGCAGGCATCAAGGCCTCTATGAGGGGCATCGATATGGTGCTGGCGGCAGGTATGGAGGTAAAGGTGGTGCTGCTGCCCCAGGGCGAGGACCCCGACTCGTTTGCACAGGCCAACGAAAAGAGCGACATAGAGGAATATCTCGCAGCACACGAGCGGGACTTCGTGTCGTTCAAGATGGAGATTCTCTCAAAGGATGTCGCCGACAACGACATTTACGGCCGGACCCAGATGATAAATGACATCGTCCAGACCGTATCTGTGATACCGGACGACATCATCCGCAATGTTTACATAGAGAATGTGGCGCAGACTTTCGGTCTGCAGCAGGATTCGGTCTTCGCCCGGGTTGCCCGGCTGCGTCAGCAGCGCCTGGACCAGGCCCGCAGGCGTGACTATTACAACCGTCAGGAGCAAGCCGCCCAAGGCACCGAAGGATATGATGCCGCTGCGGACGCCGAAGCCACCGCCGCCCGTAACGACCGCCGCGAAAGCGGAGCCCGCATCACCCCGGGGGAATTCCTCTCCGTGTGCGAAAAGGAACTTGCGTCGTTTCTGCTCAAATGGGGCGAATACACCATTCACTGGGAGAGTAATATGAACTACGGTGCCGAGCAGATTCCCGAAGTTACGGTCTCGGAATTCATACGTTCTTCACTCGAAGACGACGGCCTCTCCTTTGAGAATCCCCTGTACAGAAAGGTTTATGACGAGTATTATTCTCTCGACAGGACTCCTGCCGAAGGAGAGAAAGACGAGGATGTCCAGGGGCGCCTTATCAAGTATTTCACCTTCCACGACGACAGCGGGATAATGAGGTTCGCCACCGACATCCTCTCCGACGACCATCCCATCACAGTAAGGGTTTACAACGAGTCTCTCACCCCCGAGGAACTCCGCTTGAACAAGGATGTTCCCCGCGCCGTGCTGGAATACAAGAAGCGGATCGTGACCCTTCGGCAGACCTCCCTCAAAAACGAAATCTCCGTAGCGGAGAAATCGGGCGAAGAGGACCGGAAGAGGAGCCTCATGCACCAGCTGATGCTGCTCACCCGGGTCCGCGCCGGAATTGATAAAGAACTGAAGAAATTTTAACGATATGGAAAACAACTACAAACGGACACTTGTCACCTGCGCACTTCCCTACGCCAACGGACCGGTACACATCGGCCACCTTGCCGGCGTTTATGTTCCAGCCGATATCTACGTGAGGTATCTGAAAATGCGCGGCCGCGACGTGCTGTTCGTGTGCGGCAGCGACGAGCACGGCGTCCCCATCACCATCAAGGCGCTGCAGCAGGGCTGTACTCCGCAGGACATCGTGGACAAGTATCACGGCATCATAAAGAAGGCTTTTGCCGACTTCGGTATCAACTTTGACATATATTCCCGCACCACCAGCAAGGTGCACGAGGCCACCGCTTCGGACTTCTTCAAGAA
>CACYEB010000008.1 GCA_902773305.1 uncultured Bacteroidia bacterium | reverse complement strand
TCCATCACACTGGGCGGGGCATATGAATTGGAAAAAGGCAAGACGCTGGAACTGGCGCCATTCACGACAACCGCCCCTGCCAATGTCACCGACCCCGGAATCACCTGGAGCAGCAGCGACAATTCAGTTGCCGTGGTCACCGGCAGCGGTGTGGTAAGGGCTATGTCTAGCGGCACCGCCATCATCACCGCAACAGCGGCCGACGGCGGCGGTGCTGCGGCCAGCATAACTATCGTAGTGCCTGGCAGCACCACTCCCGATACGCCCGACGACCCTGACGATCCGGGCGAAGACCCGCCGGCAGATCCCGACCTGGTAATGTTCCACAACTGCGACAACCTTACCTACTTCACCCACACCCAGGGCGCCAGCGTTGAGACCATAGGCCGGATGGAGGGCAGCGGTTATATAGAGCGCACCACTAACTCCGACAACCAGATCTTCATTATAAGCCGCGTAGGCAACTCGATGGATACCAAGATTACCGACTACTCCAAGGGATATCTTGTATTCTGGTTCTATATCAACGATGCCGCAAGTCTCAGCCGCAATACCGTAGCCACCGGCCGCATAGAGCTCAGCCAGAGCGGCGGCCCCGGCCAGCAATGCCTGTACTGGAGTTCAAAGACTTGCCTGGCGGATGTGGTCAGCGACGGCTGGAACTATATCCAGCTCAGGTTCTCGGATGCCAAAGAAATGACTCCCGACAAACCTTTCAATCCCAAAGGCGCCAACTATTTCCGCATTTACTTTGACGGACCGGCAGGCAGCTACGAATACACATATGGCATAGACGCCATCGGCTTTAAACAGACCAACTAATACTAACTTTAATAATAATTATTGTTATGAAAAAAGTATCGTTACTTCTTATCGCAGTTGTGGCGCTGCTATGCGCCTCTTGTATGGACATCGGTGATGTTTATGGCAAACTGGAAGATCTTGACTCCCGCCTTAAAAAAGTCGAGAGCGAACTCAACACGACCACCCAGACAGCCAACAGCGTCAACACTATCGTGAACCAGCTCAAAGACAAGGTTTATGTAGAGAGCGTCGCTGAAACAGACAATGGCTATGTCATCAACTTTACTGACGGCAAGCACGCCACCATCAAAAACGGCGCAGACGGTACCTCTCCCACCATTGGAGTTGCCAAAGAGGGTGACGACCTGGTTTGGGTCATCAACGGCAAGACAGTTAAAGATGCCGATGGCAATTCTGTACCCGCATCTGCAAAGGTGCCTGAGTTCAAGTTTGAAGAGAACGCCTGGTATTACAGCTTTGACGGCAGCAATTGGATTAATTGCGGCGAAAAGAGCGGCAGCGAGTGCGAAATTGTTGAGAACGAAGACGGTGTATTCCTGAAAGTTGGTGATACCTCCATCAGACTGGGCTCTGCCCTTGAATCCTTTACCATAAATGGAAACAAGACTCGAGGACTTCTGGTGTTTGTACCTACCGGCAAGTCTCTTGATCTCAAGGAATACATCACTCTCGTACCCGAAGATGCACTGATCAGCAGCCTTAAGTTTGAGAGTGCAGATCCCGAGGCTGTAAGCGTGAGCGACAATGGTATCGTAAAAGGTCTCGAAAGGGGCAACGTGGCTATCTCCGTATCCAAGAGAACCGACACTGAAACCGCACCAGTGAAGATATATGTACGAACCGACAATCTTCCTGCATTTGAAGAGCCCACAAAGAGCGAAGACGTTCTGTTCGAAGGCTGCAACGCCCTGGACTTCTTTGCCAAGGGCGCAGATGCAAACAGGACCAGGGAAATCATTACTACCGACCCCAAAGAGGGAACCGGCTGGTATAAATCCACCACCATCAAACAGGCCGAGATGATTGTGATCAACAAATCCTCTGCACCTGTTAATGCCGGCATCTCTTCTTTCAACCGCGGACATCTCTCTTTCTGGTTCTATATCGAGCCCAGGGAAGACGGCAACAATGCAGAGAAACTCACCAAAAGGAACCGCATTAACGGCGGCCGCGTTGAGCTCAGCAGCATCGGTGGCAACAAGGGTATCTTCTGGGAGACCAAGAATGTACTCAAGAACCTCAATGACGGATGGAATCTCATTGATCTCAAGTTCAAGGACGCACAGATCTACGGTGACGACCCGAATCCCCTGAATCTCTCAAAGATCATTTGGTTCCGTATTTATATGAACGGCCCTGCAGCTCTCTACGACACTTACACTTACGGTATCGACAACATCGTGGTTTACGAAGACTACGAGGCTCCCGCTGCAGATAAGAAGATCCTGCTTACTCCTACCTTTGA
>CACYEB010000007.1 GCA_902773305.1 uncultured Bacteroidia bacterium | reverse complement strand
CGTATCCGGGCCATAGGGTTCTCTTACAAAGGGCAGAGAGATGAGCAAGAACAAACTTTTTAAATTCGCCGAGAACGAGACTTTCAAGTGTCTCATTCAGCCCGATACGGCCCAGATGCTTTCAGGCGACCATCCGCTCAAGGGGCGCTGGGGCAGCGACGTGTTCCATAACGACAATCCGATAGTGTTGGAGTTGGGGTGCGGCAAGGGGGAGTACACCATAGCGCTGGCCGGCCGCAATCCCGGCATCAATTACATCGGGGTGGATATCAAGGGGGCCCGGCTCTGGAAGGGGGCAAAGTACGCTACCCAGAACAGTATGCCCAACGTCGCGTTCCTGCGCACCAGGATTGACTTCATCAAGGCCATCTTCGCACCCGGAGAGGTTTCCGAGATTTGGATAACCTTTGCCGATCCGCAGCCCAAGAGCCCCAACCGCAGGCTCACTTCGCCGGTATTCCTGGACCGCTACCGTGCGTTCCTGATACCCGGAGGCATTGTCAATCTCAAAACCGACAGCCAACTGCTGCACGAATACAGCCTGGAGGTTGCCCGCGGGCAGGGGCTTGAAATAATAGAGGCCAATGCCGACATCTACGGCAGCGGCCGCGTTACTGAAGATGACATACTGAATGTCAAAACCTATTACGAGCAAAAGTTTCTTGCAGAAGGTTTGCCCATAACATATCTGGCCTTCCGGCTGAGATAGTTTTCAGATATCCGTCAGGTTCAATAAGGAAGCCCTGAGAGGTGCACGTGGACGATGTCGCCGATTTTTTTGCAGTTGGCGGCATTGTTGGCAGCGATGACCATTGAGGGGACATAAAGCGACGGGAAGTTGCCGTCAAAGCTGCACACGGCGCCTCCGGCTTCGGTAAGGACCAGGGTGGCTGCGGCGTAATCCCACGGCATCAGGCGGAGTTCAAAATACAAGTCTGCATAGCCGGCGGCCGTAAGGCACAGTTCGACCGCGGCGGAGCCGGTACGGCGGACGTCATTGCAGCGGTTGTAGAGGTCGTAAATGATGTCGCTGCAGATGCGGGACCACTCTTTGTGGTAGGTGCTCATCGCCGTGAACAGCAACCCGTCGGCAAAAGGCCTGTCGGAGACGTGGATTGGCCGTCCGTTGCAGTATGCCCCGTGTCCTTTCCGGGCCGAGTAGCACTCCTGCCTCCAAGGGCTGTAAACAACTCCCATATACTGTTCCCCGCCTTTGGTCAGAGCCACGCTGATGCAACAATTCTCGTTGCCTCTGGCGTAGTTCGCAGTGCCGTCTATGGGGTCGATGATCCAGACATATTCGTGGCCGGCAATGTCATTAAGGTCCTCTTCTTCGCACAGGAAGCCGCTGCCGGGGACGAGGGCGCCGAGCCGTTCTGTCAAAAAGTCCTGCACGGCCAGGTCGGAAGAGGTTACCAGATTCTCCCTGGTGCCCTTGTCGTGTATTTCGAATCCGGAGCGGACCATAAGGGCAGCCGCTTCGCGGACCACGCCCTCTATCTGTTCTATGGTAATGCTGCTCATAACGGCCGCAAAGATAGCAAAAGTTGGTTCACGCGGAATCGGGCTTGGGAAAGCTGCAGGAAAAGAGTATTTTTGCAGAAGATATGATAGCGATAGGCGACATACTGGTTTCAGACGAGATTCTCACCGAATATTTTGCGTGTGACTACGGGCGGTGCAAGGGCGCCTGCTGTGTGATAGGGGAGAGCGGGGCACCGCTGGCAAAAGGCGAGGAGGAACTCCTTGAGCAGGCGTGGCCGGCATTCTCACCGCTGCTGACCGGGAGCGGCAGGGAGGCGGTGGCGGCCAAGGGTTTCTTTGAGATTGACAGGGACGGCGATATGGTGACCCCGCTTATGGAAATTGACCCGGAGGCGAGAAAGGCCACCGGCAACAAAACGCTCTGTGAAACCGCCGACAACCCCTGCGCCTACACTTTCTTTGAAGACGGGAACTGCCTGTGCGCGGTGGAACGCACCCACATAAATGGCGGTTGCAAATTCAAGAAGCCGATATCCTGCAGGCTTTATCCAATCAGGGAGTTGATATTCTCCGACGGCACCAAGGCGCTTAACCTTCACCGCTGGAGTCTGTGCAAAGAGGCATTCGAGAAGGGGCGACGCGATGGAATCAAGGTCTATGAGTTTCTCAAGGCCCCCATTATCGACGCCTATGGAAAGGATTTCTATGCGCAGCTCTCTGCCGCTGACGCAATCCTTCAGGAGATTTAATCGGATTCAGCCACAGGGGCCTCCAATATCTCTCTGGCCCGTTCGTAATCCTCGTCTGCCACAACCAGTTTGATGGCAAAATCGGCACACGGAGCAAAACTGGTATAAAGAAGATTCTGGCCAAGGACATCGCAAAGGATGCCCTCGGCTTCCAGCAGCGACCGGTCGATTTCGGCCGGCATCAGTTCGGGATATTCCTTTACGGTTTTCATATCATTCCTGGCTCTGGGGGTGTTCCATACGGTAGTTGTAGTAGATGCCGCTCACCAGGCGCAGGGTGTCGCGGCTGGGGCCGTCAACCTTTACCAGGGCGGGATCGTTTTCCTGCAATTCAAAGGTAATGGCATCTTCCCACATCCTGGAGATGCGTGTTGTGGCACGGTCGCTGCGGAATTTCATAGTGCGGGCGTCCTCCTGTTCCAGACGGTAGCCGGCATCCTTCATGGTTTTCATCACCGCATCCCGGTAGTCCTTCCATTCGCCATCCAGCACCAGACGGGCCTTACGGTAGCCTACGGCTGGGTACAGCGCGGCGAAGCCAATGAAAATGAGGCAAATGGGCAGCAGTGACCCCTCCTTGAACAGAGAAGGGATGTCTGCGAGGCTCTGATGCGAGAAGATGACCACGAGCACCAGGCACAGGAAGAATATGATGACGAAGTACAGCAGATATTTAAGGGAGCGGATGAGGTATCTCATTATTGTTGCAGTTAGTTGGTTTGATTATCACAAAAATACTATATTTTTGTACGCAATATGTAATGTGCGGGGGTAAAAGTTTTGCAGACCGTCCGCCGCACTACAGACAACAAGCCGGTTTGCAATGCCCGATCATATGGAAACTGCCGAGAAGTTACGCAAGATAATAGTCGCCCTGGGTATGGTGGCGGCAATCCTCCTGATAGCGCTGGTTATAATCTGGATTAACAACAGCAAGATTGTAACCCAGCTCAAGGTAGAGAAGGCTGACCTTACCGAGCAGATGATTGCCTTGAGGAGTGACTATGACTCCCTGCAGACCACCAGCACCCTGCTCACCGACTCCCTGGCCGTGGAGCGCGAGAAGGTGGACCAGATGATAGAGCGCCTGAAGAAGACCGAGGCGACCAACCGAGCACAGATCAAGAAATACGAGAACGAGTTGGGGACCATGCGCTCCATTATGAGGCACTATATAGTGCAGATAGACTCCCTCAACAATCTTAACACCACCTTGCGCGAAGAAGCTACCGCGGCCAGGAAAGACGCCGATGCAAGCCGCAAGAAATATGCAGAGCTGCGCGAAACCACAGAGGGCCTTACCAAGCAGGTAGAGAAGGGGAGTGTGGTCAAAGCCCGCGGCATCACGCTGGTGGGCATAAACGGTAGCGGCAGCGTGACAGACCGCTCCAGCCGCGTGGTCAAACTGCGCACGGACCTTTCTCTGGTAGAGAATTCCATAGCCAAGACGGGCTACAAGCGCATTTACATCCGCGTCAAGGGACCGGACGGCATCCTTATGACTTCCGGCGACCAGAAGATGTTCACCAGCGGCGGCGAAGAGATGATCAGCAGCGCCTCGCGTGAAGTTGACTATCAGGGGAGTGAGGTGGAGATGAGTATTTATTTCTCGGGAGACGGCTCCTTCACAAAGGGTACCTATTCCGTGGACGTGTACAGCGCCGACGGCAAGCTGGGCAGCGCAGACCTTATCCTCAGGTAATTTTGGCCGGGATATACATCCATATCCCGTTCTGTGCATCTTTCTGCACCTACTGCGGCTTCTACTCCGAAATATGCAACCGGGAAGAGGCTTATGCACGCTATCTGGAGGCGTTGCGGCGGGAGATGCACCTCAGGCGTGACTTTTTGGGCGGCGAACGGATAACCACCATCTATTTGGGTGGGGGAACGCCGTCGCTGCTGCCGACCTTTCTCCTCACTGCCGTTGCCGACAGCCTGCGTACCGAATTCGACCTGTCTGCAGTAGAAGAATTCACAGTCGAGGTTAATCCAGAAGATGTGGTCCGGCGCGAGGATCTGCCCCAGGCCCTGTCGCTTTGCGGGGCAAACCGCATCAGCCTTGGGATACAGTCATTTTGCGACAGCCACCTGAGATGGATGCGCCGCCGGCATACCGCATCCACGGCCGTGGAGGCATTCAGACTGTTGCGGGAGGCGGGGTTCGACAATATTTCCATAGATTTGATATTCGGCTTCGCCGGCCTTGACGACGGACAGTGGCGCGACAACCTTTCGCAGGCCGTTGCCCTGGCTCCGGAACATATCTCTGCCTACCAGATGAGCATTGACCCCGAAAGTACGCTGGCGGAAATGGCGGCCAGAGGAGAGTACACCGAGCCGGACGACGAGACCTGTGCCAGACAGTATTCCATCCTCCAGGGCACCCTGGCTGCGGCCGGCTACGTGCAATACGAGATATCCAATTTCTGTCTTGACGGCCGCCACAGCCGGCACAACAGCGCATACTGGGACAGGACCGCTTATCTGGGGCTGGGACCGGGGGCGCACTCTTTCAACGGCAACGATTCCAGGCAGTGGAACGACCCTTCCCTGGATGATTATTGCACGGCCCTTGAAGGAGGCTTTCTGCCCCGCGGCGGAGGAGAGCGCCTTACGGACAGGGATATCTTCAACGAGCGGGTTATGCTTGGCCTGCGCACCGCACGAGGTGTACCCAAGAGTCTCATCGACAGTGCCGGCAAAGAATACGGAGCCGTCCACGGCCTGTTACAAGACACGGGGAATGCTTACCGCATCCCCCGTGACAAATGGTTTATCTGCGACTCGATAATCGAGCAATATCTCAAGTAAGATTAAGCTATATATCCTTTGGCGCGAAGGTAAGCTGCCACTGCGGTCATTGCAAAACCGCCCATGAGCAGGGTTACATACACGATGCCGATCACCTTGGTGCGTTTCTGCCACTTGCTGCCGCTCCAGCCGATGGTCTGGAATGCGCTCCAGAATCCGTGTGAGAGGTGCATCCAGATGGCGAAGAACCATACGAGGTAGAGAATCAGGATCCAGATGTTGCCGAAGGTCTGGCCAAGCAGCATATTGGGATCGGCAGCTTCGCCGCCCTGAAGCTCGGCAAGCTGCATCTTGGACCAGAAATGGCTCAGGTGGATGCAGAGACCCAGCAGCACGATGAGGCCCAGCCAAATCATATTCTTGGCTGCCCATGAATCGGCCGCGCCCTTGTTGGCAACTTCATATCTCTTGAGGCCGCCGCGAGCCTTCATATTGCCGATTTCAAGGATGAAGGCGTAGAGGATGTGGAACACGAAGCCTGCGGCAAGTATCGGGGTCATAATGGTCACGATGGGCAGGGCCATGAAGTCGCACACTGCCTGGAAAGTCTTCGCGCTGAAAACGCTGGTGAGGTTGAGCACCATATGCATTGTCAGGAACAGAATCATGAACAAACCGGTGACACTCATAATGAGCTTCTTGCCGATAGAAGATGTGAAGAGTTTTGCCATAAAGTATGATTTGTGATATTTTTGTTTTTAATCAATGCGTTCTGCAAAGTTAACCCTAAAGTTGTAAATAACATAATCTTTGAATACTTTTGTTTGTAGAAAAAGATAAACAGCATTTATGAAATACAACAGGATACTTCTCAAACTCAGCGGAGAGGCGCTTGCCGGGGCTTCCGGAAAAGGGCTGGACGAGACCCAGCTGGCAGTTTATTCCAGCCAGATCGCCAAAGTTGTCAAAGGTGGCACCCAGGTGGCCATCGTGGTCGGCGGCGGCAATATCTTCCGTGGCCTCCAGGGCGTAGGCGCCGGTTTCGAAAGGGTCAAGGGCGACCAGATGGGAATGCTGGCCACAGTGATAAATTCCATCGGCCTTTCGCTCTACATCAAGGCTGCGGGAGTGCCCGCAGAGGTCTTTTCCAGCACCCGGATGGAGCCGATGTGCAGGTATTATATGCGTGATGATGCAGTCCGCTTTATGGAAGAGGGCGGCGTGTCCATAATCGCTGGCGGCACCGGCAACCCGTTTTTTTCCACCGACTCCGCCTCTGCGCTGCGTGCCTGTGAAATCGGTGCCGATGCGCTTCTCAAGGGCACTAAGGTGGACGGTGTTTATGACAGCGACCCAGTGAAGAATCCTTCTGCGGTGAAATATACTGCCCTGACCTTCGACAAGGCTTTGGCAGACAATTTGAAAGTGATGGATGCCACCGCGTTTACCCTCTGCCGCGAAAACGATATTCCCATCGTGGTATTCAATATGAATGCCGCAGGAACGCTGGAAGCAATCGTGGCGGGAGAACCGCTTGGTACGGTCGTAAGTAACAGATAATTAAAAAAGTACAGATATGATAGAGAAAGCTGACGAAGTGCTCGAATTTGCCGAGCTCAAGATGGAGGATGCACTGTCGCATCTTCAGGACGAACTGAAGACTTACCGGGCCGGCAAGGCCAACCCGGATGTGTTCGCTTCTGTCATAGTGAATTATTACGGAGCGGCGACCCCGCTGCCGCAAATGTCCAATATAACTACTCCCGACGCCAAGACGATGCTCATCCAGCCTTGGGACAAGAGTATGATCCACGCCATAGAGAAGGCTATTATGGATGCCAACCTCGGGTTCACTCCGCAGAACAACGGCGAAGTCATACGCATCAATATTCCCGCTCTCACCGAGGAGCGTCGCCGCGAACTGGTGAAAAAGGCCAGAGGCGAGGGAGAGACCGCCAAGGTGGCTGTTCGCAATGCCCGCCGCGAGGCTATGGAGGCCCTGAAGAAGTTGCAGAAAGACGGGCTTCCCGAAGATGTGGAGAAAGACAACGAAGACAGGGTTCAGAAACTGACCGATAAATTCACCAAAAAGGCAGACGAGGTCCTTGAGGCCAAGGAGAAAGAGATTATGACGGTATAGGGTCCACCCACTCTATTTCGATACCCCGCCGTTCCATACCGCGGAACCAGGTCATCTGCCGTTTTGCAAATTGGCGTATCGCCGTCAGCAGTTTGTCGAACATCTCTTCATAGGAGATTTCTCCAATTACATACCGGGTCACGTATTTGTATTCGAGGCCGTAATATATGAGGTCTTCCGGTGCCGTGCCGTGCGCCAGAAGACCTTCGATTTCTTCTACCAGTCCACCCTGCAGACGTTGTCTGAGGCGTGTCTCTATCCTTTGCCGCCGCTCGTCGCGTGAAACGTTCATCCCGATGTATTTGGTTTTCCGGGGGAGAAAGGCGGTGTGCCCGGCCGGGTGCTTCTGTTCGTATATGGCAATCTCCAGCGCACGTATCAGCCGCCGCCGGGTGTCGTAGTCGGTGGTGTTGTGAAGGTGTTTCAAACCTGCCAGCCGGTCTATCAGGGTCTGGTCGTCGTACTGCTCCAACTCGGCGCGCAGCACCGGGTCGGGGGGTACGTCGGGCAGGTTATAGCCGCGGCACACCGCCTCTATGTACAGCCCGCTGCCGCCGCACAGGATGGCGCGCCTGCCCCGCGAAAGGATGTCGCGGTAGGCTTTTTCGAAATCGTGCTGGTACCGGTAAATATCATATTTCTCTCCGGCCTCGGCAATGTCAATGAGATGATACGGAACATCTCCGTATTCGTCCAGGTCCTTTCCGGTGCCGATGTCCATCCCGCGGTAAACCTGCCGGGAATCGGCAGACAGGATCTCTGCACCCATCCGCCGGGCGAGGTCCACTGCGTAGCGGGTCTTGCCGCTGGCGGTGGGGCCCAGGACGCAAACCATATCGTATTCGTCGTACATATAGTGCGAATATACCAAATTTCGCGGCAGGGGCATCGCGCTTCGCTTGAATTTGCTATATTTGTACTATGCCTAAGGCCAGAAGTACCATAGAAATCAAAAACCGGCGTGCCCGTTTCGACTATGAATTCATAGAGAAATTCGTGGCCGGTATTGTGCTCAGCGGCACCGAGATCAAATCTATACGGGCCGGCAAGGCGTCGCTGGTAGACAGCTACTGCTATTTTGTGGGCAGCGAACTGTACGTTCGCAATATGAATATCTCTGAATACTGGTGGGGCAGCTACAACCGTCACGATCCGGGACGCGACCGCAAGCTGCTGCTCAACAAGCGGGAGTTGCGGCGGCTGCAAAGGGCGGTCAGGGAGAAGGGTCTTACCATTGTCACCGTCAGGATGTTCATAAGCGAACGGGGATATGCAAAGCTGGAGATAGCCCTTGCCCGCGGCAAGCGCGAGTATGACAAGCGCGAGTCCATAAAGGAAAAAGATATGCGCAGGGAGCGTGAGCGCTTATAACCGGCACATTTTTTTGCCCGTTTCCCTTTATTTTTTCTCCAAGAATTCTTAATTTTGACTGATATTGCGGTTTCGATATGTTCCGTAATTTGTAACACGCTTATTATCAGTCAAATATTAATAAAATCAGTATGACGACCAGAAGACAGTTTCTAAAGGGCGCAGCCGCAGCTGCTGCGTTTACGATCCTGCCGCGCCACGTGCTCGGCGGAAAGGGTTACATCGCGCCCAGCGACCAGTTGACAAAGGGTATCATTGGTTTCGGCGGCATCGGCCGCGGCCATCACTTCCATATGCCCGACCGTCTGGTGGCAGTTTGTGATGTGGATGAGACCCGCCTCAGAAGGGGAGAGAATATGGCCAAAGAGGCCGGGTTCGGTCAAGTGGCATGCTACCACAACTTCATGGATCTGATCCACGACCCCAACGTTGACATCGTGCACGTCTGCACACCGCCCCACTGGCATGCTATCATGTCCATCGAGGCAGCAAAGGCAGGCAAGGACGTATGGTGCGAAAAACCCATGACCCGTACCATAGGCGAGGGCAAGCGCGTTGTGGAGGCGATGAAACGCTACAATACCATTTTCCGTCTCAACACGTGGTTCCGCTTCGAGGATACCTTCTACGGACTGGGCACCGAAGTGGCACCCCTCAAGAAACTTGTGGACAGCGGCCTGTTGGGATGGCCCCTTACCGTGACCGTTTCCAAGCACACAGGTTTCGACTGGAAGTTCTTCTGGGTCGGCAAGGAGCATCTCGATCCCCAGCCGATTCCCGACTATTTCGACTATGACCTCTGGCTGGGTCCCGCGCCGTACAAGCCGTACAACGAGCACCGCTGCCACGACACTTTCCGCGGATACTGGGACTATGATGCCGGCGGACTGGGTGATATGGGCCAGCACTACCTCGACCCCGTGCAGTATCTGCTGGGCAAGGATGACGAAAGCCCTGTCAAGGTCGAGATAGATGCGCCCCAGCAGCACTACGACGCTGCCGGTACCTGGCGCGAGATTGTGTATACTTATGCCGACGGCTGCAAGATCGTCCTCTGGGGCGAAGATTTCGGCGACCCCAAGACCCCGTATATCCAGGGTCCCAACGGCAATGTATACAACAACTTTATCTGCGACATCCCCGGCTGGAAAGACAAACTTGCAGATTTCCCCGACCCGCTGCCGCAGCAGACCGATTTTCTGGAGTGCGTCCGCACCCGCAAGAAATTCGCGCTCAACGAAATGAACGGTCACCGCAGTTGTACCATCGTGAATATGGGTGCCGTGGCACTGCAGCTGGGACGTACCCTTTATTTCGACTCCGACAAGCAGGAGTTCATCAACGATGACGCCGCCAACCGCCTGGTTTACCAGCCGATGCGCGCACCTTGGAAAATCTGATCAACAGGGAGGACAGTAAAATGAAAAAGATATTCAAAAGCCTTTTAGTTATAATCTGCCTGCTGGCGGCGTTCAATCTTGGCTATTCCCAGCCATCGAGCCGTAAGGCCAGCACCGTCGTGGGCGATGCACTGGCAAAGCTCCCCGCAAAGGATATGAAGCTTTACAACGAGTTGGCAAATGAGCTTCTCTCTACCGGAGAAGAAGGCATGGAAATGCTCTATGCCATGTTCGTAAAGCAGGATGAATCTATGGTTCCCGTAGAGATGGCACTGGGTGCAATCGCAACCAAGGCCACGGAAATCGGCGGTGACCAGCTGGAGTCCGTAACCGAAATGTTCAAGGAGTTTGCTGACAGGTCCCAGGACGAGACCATCAAGCAGTTCTTTGTCCGCGAGTTGATGGTAATGGGGGTCAATTACGACAACAAGAACACCACCCTGACTTCTGAGTATGACCCCGGCACAACCCCGGCTCCCAAGCTCAAGGACCTTCTGAAGGTTGTCAAGAAGGGTACCGACAATGTAACCCTGTTCGATATGCTCAACCGTGTCCGCGACGTCGAGGCGGCAAAGAGCGCCCTTGCTGCGGCCGTTCCTTCCATCAAGAGCGACGATACCAAGGCTGATGTCCTCTGGTGGCTGGGCGAGCAGAAAGACAAAGGTCTGATAAATACTTTCAAGAGTTGCCTCGGTTCCCCGTCGGCCCGTGTAAAGGAAGAAGCTGCGTGGGCCCTGACCAAGACCGGCGACAGCAGCGTCCTTCCTACGCTGGCCAAGCTGGTTGCGGGCAGCGCACAAGACGCTTCGCTGGCGGAGAAGTGCCTTAAATCGTTCCCCGGCAAGGTGGCCGATGCCGTAGCGCCCTATTTCGACAAGGCTGGCGATGCCGGTAAAGAGGCTATCCTCAATCTCATCAGCCAACGCCAGTCCCTCACCAACAAGGCGTTGGTGCTCGGGTCTCTGTTTGACAACAGCGATAAGGTGAGCGGGGCCGCTTTCGATGCCCTTGCTTCTGTTTCTGACAAAGATGACCTGATGGCTCTCTTCTCTATGCTGGAAAGCAGCGGCGAGGCCAACCGCCCCAAGATACAGGCGGCTATCCTGGCTGCACTCGACGGGTTGACCGATGCCGAGAAGTTCGAGGTTCTTTCGAACCGCAACAACATCGTGACTCCGCAGAGCAAGGCGTATTACTGGCCGATGATCATCGAGGTGGCCAACATCCCCCAGACACTGGATATCATGGCCAGGAATACCGACAACCCCGAGATGTCCACCAAGGCTCTGCATGCATACATAGTCAAGAGTATCAATGCCGGCGAAAACGGCGTTCAGAGACTGCTCCGTTACCGTGAGGCGATGAACTTTACCGTGAACGACGAGCAGCAGTGCACCTTGCTGGACCGCATCGGCGAGACCGGCGCCTTCCAGGGCATTATGTATGCAGCCAAGTTCCTCGACAAAAAGGCGACCGAGGTCAGTGCCGCCAACGCCATCCGTAAGATTGCAACCGGCAACCCCAACTACTACGGCCCGGCAATCGTGGGTATAATGAACCGCATCAGGGGCGTTGATACCGGCCGTGATTACAGTTATGACGTTCAGCGCATCGACAACTATCTGGCAGCCGTTCCCAAAGATGACCCCGGATATGTTTCGATGTTCAACGGCAGGGATCTCTCCGGCTGGCAGGGTATGATTCCAACCAATGCCAACGGCGAGGGCGATCCTTTCCTGCGCGCAAAACTTTCTCCCAAGCAGCTTGCCGAAGCCCAGGCAAAGGCAGACAAGGTTATGGCAGAGAACTGGGTGGTTGCAAACGGCAACATCGAGTTCGTGGGCCACGCATACGACAACCTCTGCACCAAGAAGAAATATAAAGACTTCGAGATGTATCTCGACTGGAAGATTTATCCCGGCCAGAGAGAGGGTGATGCAGGTATCTATCTGCGTTCCTGCCCTCAGGTTCAGATCTGGGACACCGCCCGCGTATGGGTAGGTGCTCAGGTGGGCAGCGGCGGTCTCTACAACAACCAGAAGACAGAGCGCATACCGCTCGTAATAGCAGACAACGCTGTCGGCGAGTGGAACAGCTTCTACATCAAGATGCAGGGCGAGCGTGTCACCGTGATCCTCAAAGGCAAGCTGGTTGTGGATAACATCGTCCTTGAGAACTATTGGGACCGCAGCCTCCCGATACCCGCGGAGGAGTATATCGAGTTGCAGGCTCACGGCAGCCGCATCGCATACCGTGATCTCTACATTCACGAACTCCCCAGCGTTGAGCCAACGCAACTCAGCGCAGAGGAGAAGGCTGAGGGATTCGAGATGCTGTTTGACGGTACCAGCCTGCACAAGTGGCACGGCAACAAGGTCGACTATAACGTGAAGAACGGCGAGATAGCCGTTGAGAGCCGCAGCCGTGGCGGCAGCTGGATCGGCGACCTCTATACCAACGACGAGTATGCCGATTTCATCTTCCGCTTCGAGTTCAAGCTCACCCCCGGCGCCAACAACGGTGTGGGCGTGCGCTCTCCCGGAGAGGGCGACTCTGCATACGTGGGCTACGAAGTCCAGATACTGGACCACTACAACGACATTTACAAAGGCTGGCTGGCTCCCTACCAGTATCACGGCTCGCTTTATGGTATCATTCCCGCCAAGAACCGCGACGCCCTCAAACCCGTGGGTGAGTGGAACAGTGAGGAAATCTATATGAAGGGCAGCTATATACGCGTCACTGTCAACGGACAGGTTGTTACCGAGGGTGACATCGTGGAGGCTTCCAAGAACGGCACCATCGACGGCAACGACCATCCGGGCCTGAAACGCACCAGCGGTTACATCGGCTTCCTGGGTCACGGCGACCGCCTGTGGATCCGCAACGTACGTGTAAAGAAACTCTAGCACAATCAACAAAAACCAATATCAAACACAAGCAGAATTATGAGTAACAACATGTCAAGAAGGTCATTCCTTCAAACCAGTGCTATGGCAGCAGCAGGTGCCGCCATCGCTACCACTCCGTTCTGGAGCACCAGTGCGGCAGCTGCACCCAAGAAAGCCAAGAAGGTGGCAGCTACCGACAAGCTCAACATCGTGGGCGTCGGCATCGGCGGCCGTGGTGCAGCCGACATCAACGGTATGGCTTCCCAGAACATCGTGGCACTTTGCGACTGCGACTGGAACTATGCTGCAGGCGAGATGTCCCGCTTCCCCAACGCGAAGAAGTTCAAGGATTATCGCAAGATGTTCGACCAGATCGCCAACGAGTTCGACGCAGTCGTAGTAGGTACGGCAGACCACACTCACGCCTGCATCGCCGCCCAGGCATTGGCAATGGGCAAGCACGTGTATTGCGAGAAGCCTCTTACCCACACCGTTTATGAGACCCGTCTGCTCACCAAGCTGGCTGCAGCCAACGGTCTTGCAACCCAGATGGGTAACCAGGGCGCATCCCTGAATTCCACCCGTCAGGTAATCGAGGCTATCCAGAGCGGTCTCATCGGCGAGGTTCGCAAGGTTGACGCTTTCACCGACCGTCCGATATGGCCCCAGGGTCTGGAGACTCCCGCAGGTGTGGATCCCATCCCCGACACCCTCGATTGGGATATCTTCATCGGCCCCGCCAAGTATCGTCCCTTCAACACCATCTATCACCCCTGGAACTGGCGTGGCTGGTGGGACTTCGGAACAGGTGCTCTCGGAGATATGGCTTGCCACATCCTGCAGCCGGTAGTTGACGCCCTCAAGCTCGGCTCTCCCATATCCTGCCAGGGCAGTTCTACCAACCTGATGATTGACTGCGCCCCCAACGCACAGATGGTTAAGTTCAAATTCCCCGCCCGTGACAATATGCCCAAGGTGGCAATGCCCGAGGTTGAGGTCAACTGGTACGACGGCGGCCTGAAGCCCGAATTCCCGGCAGGCTGGCCTATCGGCAAGAATATGAACCAGAGCGGCGGTGCAGCCATCTTCTACGGAACCAAGGACGTTCTGGTATGCGGCTGCTACGGTGTGAACCCCTGGTTGCTCTCCGGCAAACCCGTTCCCGCTGCAAGCACTACCCGCGAAGTTGCAGATCAGGATCACCATATGGATTTCGTGCGTGCTTGCAAGGAGTCCAAGGAGAACCGCGTGCCCTGCAAATCCGATTTCCAGTTTGCAGGCCCTCTGAACGAGATGGTGGTTATGGGTGTTCTCGCAGTCCGTCTGCAGGGCCTCAACCGCGAACTCGCTTGGGATGGCAAGAATATGAAATTCACCAACATCGGCCCTACCGAGACCATCCAGTTCAAGGTTAAGGACGGTTTCAGCGTTCACGACGGTCATCCGACATTCGAAGACAAGTACACCGATCCCATCAACGCACAGGCTTTTGCGGCAGAACTGATCAAGCACACCTACCGCGAGGGTTACTCCCTGCCCAATATGCCCGAATAAGACAGTATCAATAAAGTAACATTATGAAGAAAATATTTGCATTGGCAGTTATCTGCCTTATGGTAATCAGCCTTTCTGCTTGCAAGAACAACAAGAAGAAAGCAGCAGACGCTGCTGCAGATGATGCAGTGGCAATCTTCGACGGCGAGACTTTCGAGGGCTGGCGCGGCTACAATACCGACCACGTCCCCGGCGCCTGGACAATTGAAGACGGCTGCATTAAAATCAACGGAAGCGGCCGCGGTGAAGCCGGTGCAGTGGATGGAGGCGACATCATCTACACCACCAAGTTCAAAAACTTCGAGTTCACCTTCGAGTGGAAGGTATCCGAGGGTGCAAACTCCGGTGTATTCTTCCTGGCACAGGAAGTCCCTGGCCTGTCTATCTATCAGACTTGCCCCGAATATCAGATCCTTGACAACGAACGTCACCCCGATGCAAAGCTTGGACGCGACGGCAACCGCCAGAGCGCTTCGCTGTATGACATCATCCCTGCAAAGCCGCAGAATGCAAAGCCTGCAGGCGAGTGGAATACTGCCAAGATTATGGTTTTCGAGGGTACGGTTGTTCACTATCAGAACGGTGAGCCTGTGGTAGAGTATCACCTCTGGACACCGAAGTGGGAAGAGCTCATCAACAACAGCAAATTCTCCAAGGAGAATATGCCTGAGTCCTATGAGTACATCCTCAACGTAGGCGGTGAGAACCACGAAGGTTACATCGGTCTGCAGGATCACGGTGACACCGTATGGTATCGCAACCTCAAGGTTAAGGAACTCTAATCTTAACTGCCATTGCCGTGAAAAGGTTTTTCACAGCAATCGTTTTGACGCTCTCTCTGTTTGCGGCCTGCGGCTGCAAACAGAAGGGCGCAAACGATTTTATAGGGGTACAGATGTACTCCGTACGTGACTATCTGAACCCTCTGGACGAGGGTGTCGCCAACATCGCAAAGGCGGGTTACGCTTTTGTGGAGATGGCCAACTACAATGCAGAAGAGGGCTTGTTCTACGGAATGGCTCCCGCTGATTTCAAGGCCCTGTGCGAGCAGAACGGTCTCCTGGTGCTCTCTTCTCATACCAACGGCCCGAACCCTGACCGCACACCTATGGAAGATTGCGTAGCCTGGTGGCAGCGCGCCATCGAGCATCACAAGGAAGTAGGCTGCAAAACCATCGTAGCTCCCGCCATGGCCGCCGATTCGTTGCAGACCCTGGCCCGCTATTGTGAGCTTTTCAATAAAGTCGGCCAGATGTGTAACGAAGCCGGTCTGAAGTTCGGCTATCACAATCACGACAACGAGTTCAAGTTCAAGTACATGCAGGAAGACGGCACCGAAATCACCTGGTATGACTATATGCTGGCCAATACCGATCCTGCCAAGGTCTTCTTCCAACTGGATTTGTACTGGGCCGTCAGAGGCGGTGTCAACCCCGTAGATCTGTTCAAGTCGAACCCGGGCCGCTTCTATATGTGGCACGTGAAAGATGAAATCGAGGTTGGTGATCCCGCGACCAACTGCGTGGATTTTCCCGAAATCTACAAGTACGCATCCCTCGCAGGGATGCAGTATCAGGTCGTTGAACAGGAAGGCTTCCCAGAAGGTGCAGATCCATACGAAAGCATCAAGCGCTCCTGCGACTACGTCAAGACAATGCGTCCCGAGTAGTCTATTAATGGGGAGCAGAGCCGCAGAATTACAAATGAAAAAGACCGACCAAATTGGCCGGTCTTTTTATGTTGTAAGGGGGCTTGATTAGCCCTGGATGGCTGCGATGCCGGGGAGGACTTTGCCTTCGAGGTATTCGAGCATAGCACCGCCTCCGGTGGATACGTAGCTGACCTTGTCGGCATAGCCCATCTGGGTAACTGCAGCCACGCTGTCGCCGCCGCCTACCAGGGTGAATGCACCCTTTTCGGTAGCCTCTTTCAAGGCCTGGGCAATGGCATTTGTCCCCTTTGCGAAATTGGGCATTTCGAATACGCCCACGGGACCGTTCCAGAGGACGGTCTTGGAGGCGAGAATCACCTCGCGGAATTTCTTTATGGACTCGGGTGCGGCATCTACACCTTCATATTCCTCCGGGATGTTGTCAGAAGAACAGATGATGGTATTGGCGTCGTTGCTGAAGGCATCGGCAGCTACCACCGTGTCGGAGAGATAAACCTTAACACCTTTCTTCTTGGCCTCTGAAAGCACATTGAGGGCGACATCCTGCTGATCGTCTTCGCAGAGCGACCTGCCTATCTTTCCGCCGAGCGCCTTCTTGAAAGTGTAAACCATACCGCCGCCTATAACCAGATTGTCCACCAGGTCGAGCAGGTGGGAGATGATACCGATCTTGGAAGATACCTTGCTGCCGCCGATGATGGCTGTCAAAGGGCGCTGGGGAGACTCCAGTACGGTGTTTATAGCCTTGATTTCACCTTCCATAACAAAGCCGAACATTTTGTCGTTGGGGAAATATTCGGCGATGAGAGCTGTGGATGCGTGTGCGCGGTGGGCGGTGCCGAACGCGTCGTTGATGTAGCAGTCCGCATAGGAGGCGAGCTTCTTTACGAACTCTTTCTGGCTGGCCTTTACAGCAGCCTTTGCAGCCTTCTTCTCTTCGTCAGAAGCATCTGCGGCCAGTCCGCGGGGCTTACCCTCTTCCTCTGCGTAGAACCGCAGGTTTTCGAGCAGCAGCACGTCGCCGGGTTTAAGGGCAGCAGCCTGTGCGTCGGCTTTCATACAATCATCTGCAAACTGGATTTTGGCACCGAGTTTGGCCTCTACGGCCGCAATGATGTGCTTGAGAGAGTATTTTGCTTCCACACCCTTGGGACGGCCCAGATGGGACATAATGATAAGCGAACCGCCTTTCTCCAGTACCTTCTTGAGGGTGGGGATGGCAGCACGGATACGGGTGTCGTCTGTGATTTCGAATTTTTCGTTCAGCGGAACGTTGAAGTCGACTCTCACAATGGCTCTCTTGCCTGTGAAATCGTAGTTTGAAATGTTTTGCATATTGTTTTTGGTTAGAATTATCAAGTCCGTAGCGCCGGGCGCGGACTGCAAAAGTAATAAATAATTCAATTATACTACTTTTTTACTCGGGCAAAGACACTTAAAGGCAGCGTTTTGCCAAAAGAATCGCGCAAGACGAGTTCGCCGCAGCTGATATCAGCATCGGCCTTCAAGTCAAGCGCGCTGCGCACGGCGGTGTCGGCCAGCAGCGAGGAGTAGCCGTTGGCATAGAGGTTCAATATCAAGAAACTGTCGCTGGGGGCGAGTATCCGCCCTGTCAGGCAGAGCATCTCGTACAGGCAGTCGTCGAGTTTCCACTTTTCGCCGTCGGGGCCGTGACCATATGCGGGCGGGTCCAGGATTATCCCCTGATAGGTATTGCCGCGGCGCGCTTCGCGCCTGACAAATTTGAGGGCATCCTCCACGACCCAGCGTATGGAGTCCAGATGGCTGAGTTCCATATTCTGCCGTGCCCAGGTGACCACTTGTTTCACCGAATCCAGATGGGTGACATCGGCACCGGCCTTGCGGGCGGCCAGGGATGCCCCGCCTGTATATGCGAACAAGTTCAAAACCTTGACGGGCTTGCCGCCTGAGTCAGCAACCAGCCGCGAGGTGTTTTTATATATGAAATCCCAGTTGGGGGCCTGCTCGGGAAATACGCCCACATGCTTGAAAGAGGTCATCCCCATCCGCAGGGTGATGCCCAGCGGCTGATATACGACGGGCCATTGCTCTTCCATCCGCTTCAAGGTCTTCCACGACCCGCTGTCCTGCTGTCCGGCGGTGGAGAAGCCTCCTCCGGGAATAAAGCGGGTATGGGCCATCTTCTCCCACTCGGCATCTGAGAGACTCTTTTTCCATAGAGCTTTGGGCTCGGGCCGTATGGTGACATACTTGCCGAACCGCTCCAGCTTACAAAAGTCGCCGCAGTCGATGAGCTCGTAATCTTTCCAGGCAGTTTCAGGGCTTTCTATCAGCATGGCGTTTACTGCTTCATTCCGGCTGCCATACGCTTGGCGTGGGACATGCGCGGACCTTTGACTTTGGGTTCTTCTTTCTCAGGCACCATCACCATTGGCTTCTTTTTCAGGAAGCTTGCGACAAGGATGATGACGCCGGCCAGGATAAACGGAACGCTGAGCAGCTGGCCCATATTGAAAAGCATCCCGCTCTCGAAGCCGACCTGGTCGTTCTTTATGAATTCGATGATGAAACGCATCCCGAACAGTACAATCAGAAATGTTCCGAAAATGCACCCTTTGTACAACTTGCCCGATTTCCTGTAATATGCCCAGAGCAAAAAGAATCCCAGAAACAGATAGCTCAGAGCCTCATAAATCTGTGTAGGATGGCAGGCTGCACCGTCGGGAGGATAAACGCCGGGGCCGTACTCGGCGACCCACTGGGACGAGCGGAGGAAACGGAATCCCCATGGCAGAGTGGTCTGTCCCCCGAAGATTTCGGAGTTGAACAGATTGCCAAGGCGGATAAAGCATCCGGCAAAGCAGATGGCAATCGCCAGTCGGTCGAGGACCCACATCGTGTCGAATCCGTTTTTGGGGCCATAGCGACGGGCATACCAGAATATCGCCAGCAACACGCCTATCGCACCGCCGTGGCTGGCCAGTCCTCCGTGCCACACCTTCAGGATTTCTCCCGGATGCTGCAGATAGTACTGTGGCTCATAAAAGAAGCAGTGACCCAGGCGGGCACCCACTATCGTGCCCAGCAATAGGGCGTAGAGCAGCGGTTCCAGCAGGTCCTGATTGACGCCTTCCCGTTTGTAGAACTTCTGGAACAACCAGTATCCGAGAGGGAACCCGGCTATGAAAAGCAGGGAGTAATACCTTATGGCGAGGGGGCCTATCTGAAGCAGTATGGGATTGACATCCCAGTTTACATACAAGAGATTGAACATAGGTTACAAATTTGATATCAGGTTCCTGTCGCCAAGGCCGTTGTCCGCACGGGCCGAGGCGGGCCAGAATTTATTGTCCTTGAGCCATTCCAGCGGAAATGCTGCAACTTCTCTGCCATAAGGATGGTTCCAGGAGTCGCTGCATACTTCGGCGGCGGTATGGGGCGCCATTTTCAGCGGATTGTCCGCGGCGTCGAATTTTCCCGCCTTGATAGCTTCGCACTCGGCCAGGATGGTTTTCATTGCCTGGGCAAACCGGTCCATCTCTTCCTTGGGCTCGCTCTCGGTGGGTTCCACCATAAGTGTCTCGTGCACGGGGAAGCTGAGGGTGGGGGCGTGGAAACCGAAGTCCATCAGGCGCTTGGCCACGTCGGTGGCATCTACTCCGTATTCTGCCTTGAAGTGGCGCAGGTCAATGATGCACTCGTGTGCAACGCAGCCGCCGAAGCCGTGATAGAGAGTCTTGAACTCCGGCTCCAGGGCTGCCGACATATAGTTGGCATTCAGGATTGCCATCTGGCTGGCACGTCTGAGGCCGTCGGGCCCCAGCATCTTTATGTAGGCGTGGGTTATGAGCAGAAGCAGTGGGCTGCCGTACGGGGCGCTGCCCACCGCGGTCATTCGCGCTCCGCCGCAGGCGGGCACCACGGGATGCCCCGGGAGATATGGCGCCAACCGGGAGGTGCAGCAGATGGGTCCCACTCCGGGACCGCCTCCGCCGTGAGGCATGGCGAAGGTCTTGTGAAGGTTCAGGTGGCAGATGTCGGCACCTATGAAACCGGGACTGGTGAGGCCGGTCTGGGCGTTCATATTGGCTCCGTCCATATAAACCATTCCGCCGTAGCTGTGCACTGTCTCCACTATCTTGCGGATATTCTCTTCGAAGATGCCGTTTGTGGAGGGGTAGGTTATCATCAGGCCCGCCAGGTTGTCTCCGGCCGCGGCCGCTTTCTGCATCAGGGAGTCAACCCTGGTGTCGCCGTTTTCGTCAAAGTCTATAGTCTCGATATCGAATCCGGCCATTGTGGCGGAGGCAGGATTTGTGCCGTGGGCGCTGGCGGGAATGAGCATTACCTTACGGTTGCCCTGTCCGGTGGCTTTGAAATAGTTGCGGATTGTAATGAGGCCGGCGTATTCGCCTGCGGCCCCGCTGTTGGGCTGCAGACTGCAGGCATCAAAGCCGGTGATGGCGGCCAGGTCGTGCTCCAGTTCGCCGATAATCTGCATAGTGCCCGCCGCCTGATCTGCGGGTGCGTAGGGATGCAGGTCGGCGAATTCGCGCCAGGAGAGCGGCAGCATTTCAGTAGCGGCGTTGAGCTTCATAGTGCAGCTGCCCAGAGGAATCATGGAGTGGGTGAGAGATATGTCCCGCCGCTCCAGCCGTTTGATGTAGCGCATCATCTGAGTCTCACTGTGAAAACTGTTGAACACCGGCTGGGTCAGGAAGGGACTCTCGCGCTGCAGGGTGGGGGTATTGGGGGCCATCCCAGCCACCTTTATCTGGAAAATATCGCACAATTGCAGTATCTCGTCGTCGTTTGAGAGTTCATCGAAACTGATGCGGACACTCTCGCCGTCGGGATAGAAAAAGTTGAATCCCTTTTCCAACGCTCTCACACGGATGGCATCCACGTTGGGGGCGTGTACCTCAATGGTGTCGAAAAAATCTTTGGTGGCCAGTATGTAGCCGTTCCTTTCCAGGGCACTGGCAAACAGGCAGGCATAGTTATAGGCATTGAGGGCTATCTCTTTTATCCCTTCGGGGCCGTGCCATACGGCGAACATTCCCGTCATTGTGGCCAGGAGGGCAGATGCGGTGCATATATTGCTGGTGGCGCGTTCGCGTTTGATGTGCTGCTCACGCGTCTGCAACGCCAGGCGGAAGACCGTATTGCCGAGGCGGTCCCTGGAGGCGCCTATTATGCGGCCGGGGAGGAACCGCTTGTATTCGTCCCGGGTGGCCATAAAGCCGATGCCGGGGCCTCCGAAACCCATCGGCAGGCCGAAACGCTGTGCGCTGCCGACAGCGATGTCGGCTCCCCACGCAGCGGGCTCCTTGAACAGGGCGAGGGAGAGCAGGTCGCAGACGGCTGTCACCATCATCCCCCTGGCGTGAGCCTTTTCGCAGAACGGGGCATAGTCGCGCACCTGTCCGTTGGCGGCGGGATACTGGACAATGGCACCGAAGCAGCGCTCTTTGATGATATAGGTATCAAAGTCGCCCACGGCAATCTCTATGCCCAATGCCTCTGCGCGGGTCCGGAGCACAGACAGTACGTTGGGGAAGATGTTGGCATCGACAAACAGCAGGTTGCGGCCGGCAGCAACGGCCTCGCGAGGTCGGAGGTTGTACATCATACGCATTGCCTCGGCTGCGGCGGTGGCGTCGTCGAGCATGGAGCAGTTGGCCAGGTTGAATCCGGTAAGCGATGATATCATTGTCTGATATACCATCAGCGCCTCCAGCCGCCCCTGGGAAATCTCAGCCTGATATGGGGTGTACGAGGTATACCAAGATGGGTTTTCAAAAATGTTGCGCGTTATTACCGAAGGCTGGCAGGTGCGGTACCATCCCATCCCGATAAGGGAGACAAAGTGCTTGTTCCTGGCTGCTGT
>CACYEB010000006.1 GCA_902773305.1 uncultured Bacteroidia bacterium | reverse complement strand
AGCCACGGTACCGGTACGGTCGCGGCCCAGGGAGCAGTGGAAATAGACCGGCTTGCCCTTGTCCACGCAGTCAAAAATGAACTGCATGCACTGGCGGGTCTTCTCCTTATCGTCCTTGAGCATCTGGGAATAACCTTCTTCTATGACAGGAGCGCAGAACTCATAATCATCTACGATATTCTTTAACGTACTTACCGCTGACACATCTTTGTGGCCGCGGAGATCCAGCTCTGCCTTGATCCCCTCCGTCTTGAGGGCGACCTTGCCGCTTTTTGCCAGATCGTCGAAACGGCCGCCGCGATATACCATACGGTACTTTATGGTTTTACCGTCTTCGGTTTTCCATCCGCCAAGGTCGCGGGTGTTGCGGACATTTTTGAAGTACACCATATGCAGCTTGCCTGTGGTGTTGAAAGAACCCTTGGTGAGCACCTTGCTGCCGGCCTTGGCCACATAGGTATATTTGGTATTGGGAAGCAGGTTTGAAATGGTGACATACGATGCCTCCGGGCCGGGAGTATATACCCACTCGCGGGTAGGCTCTGATACTGTGACGGTCACATCGCTCGAAGGAGTACCGGGATCCCACCTTATGGTATATTCAGAAGGCCTGTCGGATTTACCCGGGCAAACCGAGACGCCGTTGTCTTTCGCCCAGGTAATAAGACTCGTGAACGAATAGTCGTGATTGGGGTAATCGACTTCGGTGAGGAATTTTTCTACATCGGGGTTGGTGGCCAGTACTGTGCAGCCGTCGGTGATTTCAGGGGCCAGATCCTCCGGCACCGGAGGCACTTCCTTGGCGATTACCGTTACTTTTACGGTCGTCTCAGCTTCCTTGAACAGGTCCTCATACGCTTCGACCTTAAGTGTAATGGTGGTACTACCGTCTTTCACTCCGGTCACCTCACCGCTTGCAGACACGCTGGCAACCGCAACATCGGCAGAAGTGTAGGTAATCGTGGCGGGAGAATTGGTGACAGCGGTGATCTGCGCCGTTTTGCCCACTTCAACATTCAAATCGCCACTTGTGACAGTGATTGTGGCATCTACAGGATCCGCCTTGGGTTCGGGTTTTTCTGCGCAACCGATAAGGGCGGGTACCAGTAAGGTTAAAAACAAAATACGAAATTTCATAACAGTATTAATTAGTGATGATTATTGTCCGTTCTTTGCAAATATAATGATTATCTGTTTCATTTATGTATTTCGTTTTGTTTCGTTTTAACGAATTGAAACTTTTTTGATTAAAAAATGATTATTTTTGTGAATATCAAATAACAATATTCTTCACGCCATGAGAAAAGCCCCCCTGTCCATACTTGTGTCAGCCCTTGTTGTCATTGCTGCGACAGCACCCGTTGCTGCCCAGGACGAAGCACAACTGAAATATTACACCACCTTCAGGACCTATGATATTGCCGGTGTCCGGATGCCGCCGCTGACAAACGAGGTGCGCAACGTCATTTTCCTCATCGGCGACGGAATGGGGCTGGAACAGGTCAGCTGCGCCTGGACACTGAACCACGGCAAGTTGAACCTGGACAACATGCCTTTCACGGGTATTTCCCGCACTTACAGTACAAGCGATTTGATTACCGACTCGGCCGCCGGAGGCACCGCCCTGGCGGTGGGAGAGAAGACCGCAAACAGCCACGTCGGCTGCACCCCTTCTGCTCAACCGCTTTATTCCATGCTGGACAAGGCACGACGGCTGGGCAAAAAGACCGGGGTGGTAGTCACCTGCCATATGGCCGACGCCACACCTGCAGACTTTTGCTGCCACGACGATGACCGTTATCACTACGACGCCATCATCGCGGATTATGCCGATTGCGGCGTGGATTACATCGCAGGCGGAGGCCGCGACTATTTCGGTCCCAAACGTGAGGACGGCCGTAATATCGTAGAGGAGATGAAGGCCAAGGGATACAACTATGCAACTGACGAAGAAGAACTTATGTCTGCTCCCCTGCCCGTCCTCGGACTGCTGGCAGACGACAACCTGCCGATAGCCGCCGAGCGCGGCGACCTGTTCCGCAATATGACCTCCCGTGCACTGGAACTGCTGAGTGCCGCCGCCGGCAACAATGGGTTCGTGATGATGATCGAGGGTTCGTGCATAGATGACTGGCTGCACGCAAACGACATAGGCAAGGCTATGGAAGAACTGCTGGACTTTGACCGTACCCTGGGCGATGTGCTGCAGTGGGCGGCAGCCGACGGACACACCTTGGTTGTGGTCACTGCAGACCACGCCACCGGCGCCCTGACCCTCCAGGACGGCAACCTGAAAGAGGGTCGCATCGGAGTGGCATTCGGCAACGACGGCCACAACGGCATCGCCGTGCCTGTATATGCCTGGGGTCCGGGCAGCTACGCTTTTACCGGCATCCGTGAAAATGCCGCCTGGAGCGCCCTCATTTCATCGTTCATTAAATAAAAAGATATGAGTCAGAAAAAACACAATTGGCTGCTGTATGCCATCATAACTATGCTCACCTGGGGCGTGTGGATGACATTCTCCGATCCCACGCTCGGGGATAGATACCTGGGCATTCCCAGCAACTTCCCCTCGGAGATGGTCTATGTAATCTGGGCGCTGAGTATGATTCCCTGCGCCCTGTTCGCGCTGTTCAACATCAAATGGAAACTCGACGTACGGCCCAAATCCGTGTTGCTCAGTATGGGCGTCGGCCTGCTGGGCGCCGGTGGACAGCTGGTGCTGTTCATTGCCCTAAAATATGCTCCCTCCTACCTGGTGATGCCTATGATTTCGGTAGCGCCCATCGTAACGGTGCTGCTGTCGGCGACAATACTCAAGGAGAAGGTATCAAAACTGGGCATCCTGGGTATAATACTGGCCTTTGTCGCCATTATCTGCTTTGCCATACCCTCCGATAAGGAAGGCACGGTTTCGAGCTGGATTTGGATACTTCTGGCCGCCGTCGTATTTATCTGCTGGGGCATCCAGGCCTTTGTAATGAAACTGGCCAACAATCACACGCCCGATGCCGAGAGCGTATTCGTATATATGGCTATCGCGGCCGTCGTGCTGATTCCCGTGGCATTCTTGCTCCGGTCCCCGTCCACCCTTGCAGAATATGGCTGGGGCATCTCGGCCAAGGTATTCGGCGTGCAGATTCTCAATGCTATCGGCGCCTTTACACTGGTTT
>CACYEB010000005.1 GCA_902773305.1 uncultured Bacteroidia bacterium | reverse complement strand
GGCCTGATAAAAAAAATAGCGCCCGAAGGCGCTATCGAAATCGAGTCGGTGGGTTAGACCGCTATTGCAGAATCAGATTATAGAGCTCGCGTGCCTGTTCTACGTTATACTGGTCAACGTCGTGGGTCGCGAAATAATCTTTGATAACGGCAGATTTCTTCTTGAACATCTTGCAGAGTTGTTTCTGGTCGAGATAGGCGACCTTTTTACCCTGAATGAATACGGGGCGCTGTTCCCAACTGTAGCGCATATCGGTATTGCCGGTGAGACGCTCGGTGGTGCCCCCTTCGCCCGAAAGGGACGTGATGTTGGTGACGCTGCTCAACTGTGAGCGGGTACCGTACGCATCCCGGGTGCCCATATTCTCACCCTTGAGGACCGACATATAACCGAGCACTGCATCGTTGTATTCCAGAACTTCATAATAAACGCCTTTAATCTTGAGATACATACCCTTGTTGGTATTTACCTTGATGACGTGGTCTTCGTATATGATGGGAATAGTGTCGTTGCCATTGAGCATCACAATGCACTGATGCAGGTTGTTGATGTTGATGATTCCCTGTGCCGGGTGAAGGGTGACGGGCGTGCCGTCATCTTCGTATACCGCGGCATCCTGATCGAAAACCACGGTTCCCCTTGTGAATTCGGGCAGCTTGTACAGATGCTCGTTCATAAACCTGATGTTCTTCTCGGGGTCGATACCGGGAGTCTCAACTTGTGCAAAAGCGTTTGCAGAAACGGCCAAAATGGCGACTGCCAAAAAAAACTTCTTCATTTTTCTTAAATTTTTCCAAAGGTAGAACTTTCTGAGGATTCTTATCATATTTTGTGCCAATTTTTTATTAGTTTTGCTTGCGAAATTGGGATATAAGGGCCCGATGTTTTTTTACTGAATTTTGCGTCGTGAACCGACCTCTCCAAATAATACTGAAAACCGTTCGCAGGCTGTTGCTGCCTTTCCATCACAACAAGCCTTCCGCTCCGGTGCTTGACATCAGCCGGAGAGAGGCGGCGGTGATGATTCGCGAGAGTCTGGAAGGCGACAGGCCGGCGATGATAGCGCGCTTCGGGTGTACGGAACTCAATACGGTGGCAAACTACCTTGGTGTCAGGTACAGCCCCCATTCGGTATGGAAGTTTGTCACCTGGCAGGTTTTCCAGTGGTGGTGGGAACCGGCCTGGGTCAAGGCGATACGGTGCAATGCAGGATTTTTTCCGGTTAACGAAGAGTCTCTGTCCCGATATGCGGAGCTTACCTTGCAAGATGCGGCACAGCTCGACATTCTGGGCAGCAGGTTCTATAAAGAGCAATATATCAAGGATTATATTCCCAAGAGCTGCCGGCGGTGCCGTCTTTTCGACCTGCAGCCGGATTATGCAGCCGTGGATGTTTCGGGAGAGTGGACCCAGGCACTGAAAGGGAAAGATGTCCTGGTGGTGTATCCATTTGAGGATACCATCAGAAAACAGTATGCCAAGCGGAGACTGCTGTTCAACAATCCGGACTTTATGCCGGAATTCAACCTTCTGACCATAAAGGCCGTGCAGTCACTGGGCGGTGTGTCGGATTTTGAGGACTGGTTCGGCGCGTTGCAGTATATGAAAGACGAGATGGACAAACTGCAATATGACATCGCCATTATCGGCTGCGGGGCATACGGTTTCAACCTTGCCGCCCACGCAAAGAGGACGGGTCACAAGGCGATTCTTCTGGGAGGCGCCACACAGCTGCTTTTCGGCATTATGGGCAAGCGGTGGGAAGACAAGAAATACGATATTCCCGTCAATGAATATTGGTGCCGGCCCAGCGAAGCGGAACGCCCGGCTTCGTTCAGCAGGGTAGAGAACGGGTGTTATTGGTAACAGACAATATACAAATCATTTATAGTTATTAACATAAACGATATATTATACTAAATGGCAAAGAAATTCATCACGTGTGACGGTAATTACGCAGCGGCCCACGCCGCATATCTGTTCAGCGAACATGCAGCAATTTACCCTATCACACCGTCTTCAACAATGGCAGAGCTCTTTGACGAGTGGGCTGCCTACGGTAAGAAAAACATGTTCGGCAATCCGGTGGTGGTGACCGAGATGCAGAGCGAGGCCGGAGCCGCAGGAGCGGTGCACGGTTCTCTGCAGGCGGGCGCCCTTACCAGTACTTTCACTGCATCGCAGGGATTGCTGCTGATGATTCCGAATATGTACAAGATTGCGGGCGAAATGCTCCCCGGCGTATTCCACGTATCGGCTCGTGCCCTGGCATCACACGCCCTCTCGATTTTCGGCGACCACCAGGATGTTATGGCTGCCAGGGCCACCGGATTCAATTTTCTGGCATCCAACAATCCGCAGGAAGCCATGGATCTGGGCGCAGTGGCACACCTTGCGGCCATAAAGTCGAGCTTGCCGTTCGTCCATTTCTTTGACGGTTTCCGCACTTCGCACGAGATACAGAAGATAGAGATACTCGAGGGCGAAGACCTGCTCCCGCTGGTGAGCGACAAGGCGCTGGAGCGCTTCCGCGAGCGTGCCCTGAACCCCGTCAAACCGGTTACCCGCGGCACTGCTCAGAACGCCGACGTTTACTTCCAGGCGCGCGAGGCTGCCAACCAGTATTATGACGCCGTTCCAGACATAGTGGCCCGCTATATGGGCGAGATTGCCGAGATTACCGGACGTCACTACCTGCCGTTCGACTATTATGGAGACCCTGCGGCAGAGGATGTCATCGTTGCTATGGGCTCGGTATGCGACACCATCAAGGAGACCATAGACTACCTGTCAGAGAAGGAAGGCCGCAAGCTGGGCCTCATCAGCGTCCACCTTTATCGTCCCTTCTCCCTCAAATATTTCAAGCGCGCCCTTCCCAAGAGCGCGAAGCGCCTGGCAGTGCTGGACCGCACCAAAGAGAGCGGTGCCAACGGCGAGCCCCTCGCGCTGGATGTGCGCAATGCCCTGTACGGTACGCGCGGCATCCAGATCTTCCACGGCCGCTACGGTCTCTCGAGCAAGGATACGACTCCCGCCCAGATTATCGCAGTGTACGACAACCTTGCCCTCAAGGAGCCCAAGAACGACTTCACCATCGGCATCGTAGATGACGTCACCTACAAGTCGCTTCCCGTCAAGGGCGAGATATCGCTCTCCAAGAAGGGCACATACGAGTGCCGCTTCTTCGGTCTGGGCAGTGACGGCACTGTGGGTGCCAACAAAAACACCATCAAGATTATCGGTGACCATACCGATAAATATGCACAGGCGTATTTCGACTACGACAGCAAGAAATCCGGAGGATTCACCTGCTCTCACCTGCGTTTCGGCGACAAACCAATCCGTGCCCCCTATCTGGTGAGCACCCCTGATTTCGTGGCTTGCCACGTACCGTCTTACCTGAACAAATACGATGTCCTCAAGGGAATTAAGAAGGGCGGTACGTTCCTGCTGAACAGTATGTGGGACGAAGAGGAAACCCTCAATCGCATTCCTGATTTCGTGAAGAAGGAAATCGCTTCCAAGAATGTCAGCCTGTATATCATCAACGCCACCAAGATCGCTTCCGAGATAGGTCTGGGCGGTCGCACAAACACCATCCTTCAGTCGGCATTCTTCAAGATTACGGGCATTATTCCTTACGAGGATGCCGTGGCTTATATGAAGAAGGCCATCGACAAGTCCTATGGCAAGAAGGGCGCCGACATTGTGGCAATGAACTATGCTGCAGTTGACCGCGGCGGAGAATACACAAAGGTGGAGATTCCCGAAGAGTGGAAGAAGGTTTCCGGCCGGTTTGTGAATGCAGGCTACGGCCGTATGGCACCCGAGTGGATCCGCAACGTGGCCGACGTGGTCAATGCTCAGGAGGGCAACACCCTGCCGGTGAGCGTGTTCGCTTCGGAAGAGTATATAGACGGTACCATTCCTTCGGGTACAGCCGCTTATGAGAAGCGCGGCGTAGCCGTGAATGTCCCCGAGTGGAATCCGGAGAACTGTATCCAGTGCAACCAGTGCGCATACGTCTGCCCTCACGCAGCCATCCGCCCGTTCCTGATGACTGCAGAGGAGGCGGAAAAGGCTCCCGAAGGCATCAAGAAGGTCCAGGGCAAGGCTCAGCTCAAAGACTACCTCTTCACTATGCAGATCAGTCCCGCCGACTGTACCGGTTGCGGCAACTGCGCCGATGTTTGCCCCGGTTTCAAGGGTGCAAAAGCACTGGCTATGGTTTCTGCAGAGGGTCAGATGGCAGAACAGGCCAATTTCAACTATCTGCACTCCAAGATTGGATACAAAGACAATATCCTCCCCAAAGAGCAGAGTGTCAAGAACCTTGAGTTCGCACAGCCGTTGTTCGAGTTCAGCGGTGCCTGCGCGGGTTGTGGCGAAACGCCGTATATCAAGACCATCACCCAACTGTTTGGCGAGAGTATGATAGTGGCCAATGCCACCGGCTGTTCGTCTATCTACGGTGCATCTTTCCCCGCATCGCCTTATTGCACCAACGCCCAGGGCCACGGCCCCGCTTGGGACAACTCTCTCTTTGAAGATAATGCAGAGTTCGGCCTGGGTATGCGTCTTGGCAGCGAGAAGGTGCGTGACGACATAGCGGAGCAGATGGCTCAGGCACAGAACTGTGACAAATGTCCCGAGCAGATCAAGGAGTTGTTCCGCCAGTGGCTCGACAACCGCGGCGACCGTAAGATTACATATGAGATTTACGACAAACTGCTCCCGCTTCTGCCCAAGACCAACTGCCCCCATTGCAAGAAGATAAGCAAGCTTGTCAAGTTTATCCCCGCACGCAGCCAGTGGATTATCGGTGGTGACGGCTGGGGCTATGATATCGGCTACGGCGGTCTGGACCACGTGCTGGCTAGCGGCAATAATGTCAACGTGCTGGTAATCGACACGGAGGTTTACTCCAACACCGGCGGACAGTCGTCCAAATCGACTCCCGCGGGAGCTGTGGCCAAATTTGCAACCAGCGGCAAGAAAGTCCGCAAGAAAGACCTCGGCATGATGGCTATGAGCTATGGCTATGTTTACGTTGCACAGGTGGCTATGGGCGCATCCCAGGCACAGCTGCTCAAGGCTCTCAAAGAGGCAGAGGCTTACGACGGTCCGTCCCTTATCATTGCCTATGCACCTTGTATCAACCACGGTCTCAAGGTAGGTATGGGTCACTCACAACTCGAAGAGCAGAAAGCCGTCGAGTGCGGTTACTGGCAGCTCTACCGTTTCAACCCCGAACTGGAGGCAAAAGGAGAGAATCCGTTCATCCTTGACAGCAAGGAACCCGACTGGAGCAAATTCCAGGACTTCCTTAAGGGCGAGGTGCGCTACGCATCGCTGCTCAAGACCTTCCCCGACGAGGCTGCTGACCTGTTTGGAAAGACAGAGCAGTTTGCAAAGGCACGTCTTGCATCTTACAAGCGTATGGCCGGAAAAGAGTAGCGGCCAGCGCCCAGAATAAAAAAGCGTCATCCGAATTCCGGGTGACGCTTTTTTCGTTTAACCAAAAAATACTATGAAAAAATCATCTTCGTCACTAATAAATGCAAAGCCTGTGCCAAAGAAGTTTTTTCATAAAAATCATTTGATTTCCTTTACGGAAATGATCTTGATGGGGTAGTAGGGAAGCCCCCGTGGGTTAGTCTCCACCTTTGAAATATTGTCCACAACATTCAGTCCGTCAATAACTTCGCCAAAGACAGTGTAAGCACCGTCAAGATGGGCGCAGCCCTCTTCGCTCTGAACTATGTAGAACTGGGAACCGCTGGATGCCCTCTCGGGATTTACACTGTCCGCTTTGCGCGCCGCGGCAACAGCCCCCTTCTTGTGGGTCAGCCCGGGAACTATTTCTGCGGGGACCGTGTAGTTGGGGCCGCCGCTGCCGTAGAGGTCCACCTTGGTGGTATCACGGGTAAAGGGATCTCCTGCCTGAATCATAAAGTCCTTTATGACCCTGTGGAACAAAAGACCGTTGTAATAACCTTTGCGTACGAGCTGTACGAAATTGTCACGGTGCAGGGGTGTCTCCTTGTAAAGCTTGATCTTCATCGAACCCATACTGGTAACCATCTCCAGCACCGGCTCTTCGGGAATAGGAAGTTCCTGCACAGTCTCCGGAGCTTTGGTGACCGTGTCAACGGCCGCAGCTACGTTGCACGTATCGCTTCCGGTATCCCGGTCAACCTGTTTTTTGCCGCTGCGGGGGCCGCAGCCAGTCAATGTGAAAGCCATAATCAGAAGAAATGCTAAAAAATAACGTTTCATATTATAATTCTCTTTTCTTTATATAGGTGATAACATCCCGGCAGGTTTGGGTACGCCAGGAGATTGCTATGTAGGCACCGGCAACGCATACTATCTTGAGCAACATCCGCAGCATGTCGCTACGTACGGGGGCGAATGCAAAGTGGGCCGCCGCAATCAGCACCGCCGCCATTGCAAAAAACGGCACGGTGTCCATCAGAAGGTCTATGAATTCCAGTCTCAGGATCCTCTTAAGCAGAGCAAACCAGATAATGACTGCCGCATAGTTTACGGCTGTTACCGCGGCCGCCATGGCAACCAGTCCATAGCGGTAAGAGAGCAGGGCTGCAGTAATCTGCAGCGCGGCATTTATCAATGTAAAGTATAGATAGCGGTCGCTGCGACCCGTCGCCATAGCCGCCTGGTTGAACAGAGTCTGTATGACAGTGGCTATAAAGTAGAGGCAGTATATGCGCAGGATCGGTACGGAAGGAGCAAATTCGGGATTGATCAGATTGATGAATTCCGGTGCGACGAGGCCCAGGCCCATCAGGGCGGGGAAGGAGGTGAAAGCTGCAAAGCGGGTGATCTTGCGGAAGATGGCCTTGCGCCGGCCGGCGTCGTCTTTTGCAACCACCAGCACCGGCTGGCCGACACTGGTAATCATACCGCTGAACACGTGGTTTATCATACCCGACCATTTACTGCCCTGGGAGTATATGCCCACCTCCGCCTTGGTGTAGGCGCGACCCAGGATTACCGAGAAGATGTTGGTCTGAATCTGTGTGACGAACGCCGCCGCCACCAGCCTGAAACCGAAAGGAAACATTTCCCACACGGGCTTGAAGGTGATCTTAAGATTCGGCTTCCACTCTGTGAAAAGCACCTTGAGCAGCGACGTTGTGAAAGACTGCAGCACGGAATGCGCCACCAGGGCCCAATAACCGAAGCCCTTGACAGCCAGTATCACCGCCACAATACCGGCGATCAGTGCCCCCAAGATGTCTATCGTAGCGCGACGGCGTATCATCATCCTGCGCAGCAACCAGGCGTCTGAAGATATCGAACAGCTGACAAAGAAAAACGACAGGAACAGCACCCGCGACACTTTTACAAGTTCCGGCTGATCGTAGAAACGGGAGATGGGCCCGGCTAGAAAAAACAATATCAGATAGAGGCAGGCGCTCACCGTGACTGTGAACCAGAAGACAGAGTTATGGTCTTCGGAGCGGATCTCGCCCCGGTTTATCAGCGCGGCCTTGAAGCCTCCTTCCTGCATCGTGGTGGCAATTGCAGTGAATATGGCAAGCATTCCGACTATGCCGTAGTCGCCCGGAGAAAGGCGGTTGAGCAGAACCAGACCGACCACTATGCCGATAAACTGCTGGAGGCCGCTGTTCATGCCGCCCCAGAACAATCCACTGGCCGTTTTGGTTTTAAGGGAAGACTCGCTCATATCAAAGCAAATTTAGTAACTTTGCCCTATATGCCCAAAATAAAGATATACTGCAGGTCGTTTTCACCTGAACTTTACAGGCTTTCCAAGGCTCTTTATCCCAAGGGGGTGGAGACGGTGCGGCTCACCGACCGCACGGCCGACGGCTATTTCTATGCTATGCTGCGCGATAGGGAGTGCGATATCGCCATCAATATAGACGAGGATGCGTTCGTTACCAACCCCGAGGCGGTGATGGCATTGGCGATGCGGGTGTGGGAAGACGGCTGGGCCAATGCCGGCACAAGCGACTGCGGTCCCGGATGTCCGCGCAGCCACAATCCGATAGTGACAAATCCCTTTTTCAATATCCTGAATCTGAGGTTGATTCGGGAGAAATACCAGGGGCCGGGGCAAATCCGGGCCTTTGACTATCATCCTGTCAGGGAGCAGATGAAGGCCGCATT
>CACYEB010000004.1 GCA_902773305.1 uncultured Bacteroidia bacterium | reverse complement strand
GCTCGAAACCCTCCATAATGCACTCTATCCTGGAAATCCCGGGGCCGGGCAGGGAACCTTCGGGAGCGGCAAAAGAGCAAGCGTTAAGAACCGCAAAAACCACCGGAAAGACTACCTGAGAGGACACGAATCGTTTCATACGTAAATAATTACAGAGATGCTTCGCAAGGTACGAAAAAAATTCTTACTTTTGGGACTTCTTGTATATGAAAGGATTGGTATCACACAGCTATAGCGTCGGCGGCTTCTGCTTCACGGCAGAGGGGATGCCTTTCGAGCCGGACAACCTGGCTCCGTTCAGGACAGACCCCGTCAGGGACCCTGTCTTTACGTTGAAGGTCGTCTCCAAGCTGCCCGACTCTCCCGCCAACCTGCTATACCGCACCGACAGTGATCCAGAAGAACCTGAGATTGCGATTTACACCCGGGCAGACGGCTACCTGATTGAGACCCGTCCCCTGCCCGACAAGCCGCTGGCCTGCAGGATGACAGTCGATGCAGATTTCCGCCTGGCACAGATGAGTCTGTCCGGCACCAGTGACGCCTTTGCCATAAACAACTCATTGATGCTGCTCTACGCTTTTTCCACAGCGAATCTCGGCGCCGTCCTGATGCACGCTTCCGCAGTGGTCCACGGCGGCAAAGGATACCTTTTCCTGGGAAAGAGCGGCACAGGCAAAAGCACCCACAGCAGGCTGTGGATCGAGAATATTCCCGATACCGAATTGATCAATGACGACAACCCGGTCCTGAGACTGTCCGGCGACAAAGCAATTGTCTACGGCAGTCCATGGAGCGGCAAGACTCCCTGCTACAAGGCGGTAAGTTTTCCGGCCGCAGCCATAGTCCGTCTCAGCCAGGCACCTGCAAACCACATCGGACGCCTGCCTCTGGTGCAGGCATACGCCTCTCTTATGGCCTCCTCATCAGGTTTCCGCCCCTTCAAGAGCCTCTCTGACGGGTGGCACAATACTCTGGAACGACTTGCCTCCACACTTCCCTGCTATCACCTGGAGTGCCTGCCCGATGCCGGCGCGGCACTTCTTTGCTACAATACTGTCAATGGATAAGAAAACGCTTCCCAACGATATAGTCCTTGAAGAGGCCAGGACGCTGCTCGAAGAGGGGCGCGAGGTGTGCATTACCCCCAAAGGCAACAGTATGCTGCCGTTTATCCGCGGCGACAGGGATACGGTAACGCTTAAAAGGCTGCAGGAGGTAAATGTGGGGGACATAGTTCTGGCACGGCTCTCATCGGGGCAATATGTGATGCACAGGGTGATACGGCGGGACGGCCTCTCTCTGACCCTTATGGGCGACGGCAATATCCGCGGCACCGAGAGTTGCACCGCCGGCGACATTATCGGCACGGTGGTCCTGATCAACAACAGGAAACCCGGCGACGGAGCGCTCTGGCGCAGGCTAAAACCGGTAAGACGCATTATTTTGGCAATATACAGACGAATAATATGAGAATTAAAGAAGGTTTTAAACTCCGTACCCTCTGCGGAGAGCATATCGTAGTCGGAGAAGGCATCAATGTGGTTGATTTCAACAAGATGCTCACTCTGAACGACAGCGCCGCCTGGCTCTGGGAACAGGTTCAGGGACGCGATTTCACATCTGAGGACCTGGTCTCGCTGCTTACTGACAAGTATGACGTTTCTCAGGAGCGGGCAAGCGCAGACGTTGACAAACTGCTGCTGACCTGGCAGCAGGAGGGCATAGTCATATGAAAAAATTCTCCGCTTGCATCAAGGCGCTCTGGAATATGTCCTCCCCCGTCAGGTGGAGGATGGCGGTGAGCGTGGCGGCCGGACTGGTGCGCATTGCGGCCTCGCTGGGCTTTGTGTGGGCCAGCAAGCATCTGGTGGACATCGCCACCGGAGTGAGCAATGCCGCTCTGCGACCGGCCATCTTGATGTTCGTGGGGATTCTTGCAGTCCAGCTCGGGGCAATCGTCTTCGTCAACTGGTGGGACGCCTACAACGTCGTCAAATCCAAGAACATCCTGCGCCGGGAGTTGTTCGACCACGTGCTTCGCAGCCGTTGGGACGGACGCGAACGATTTCTCTCAGGAGATACGGTCAACCGCCTGGGAGAGGATATCCGCGTGACGGCAGACCTGCTTACCGACAAGATTCCTGGATTCATCATCACGACGCTGCAATTGCTGGCGGCCTCTGCATATCTTCTTTCTCTGGCTCCCGGACTGCTTTGGGTACTGCTCATTCTGATGTTTACCGCAGTATTCTGCACCAAGCTGTTCTTCAGGCAGATGCGCCAGTTGATGGCGGCCATACGCGCCCGTGAGAGCCAGCTTCAGCAACTTATGCAGGAAAGTCTGCAGCACAGGGTACTGGTATTTACCCTCACTACCGCAGAGCGTGTAATGGACCGGTTCGGATGGCTCCAGGCCGACGTAGAGGACAACACCCGCAAGCGGCTCAACTACAACGCCGTCGCACGCGGCATAATGCTCTTCGGATTCCAGGCAGGACACGCTGCCGCCTTTCTCTGGGGTGTCTTCGGCATCATTTCGGGAAGTGTTACTTATGGTATGATGACGGCCTTCCTCCAACTTGTGGGCCAGGTACAGCGCCCGGTAGCAGCCCTCGGCAGCCAGATTCCCGCTTTTATCCAGGCCGTCACCTCGATAGAGCGGCTGATGGATCTGCAGGAGCTTGAAGAAGAAACGCCCGCAGAGGAGATACGTCTGAAGGGCGCGCCAGAGGTCGTAGTTTCTGATGTCACTTACTCTTACCCGGACATCGAGCGACCCGTGTTCAACGGTTTTTCCTGCAAGTTTGCGCCGGGGTCGTTTACCCTTATTTCAGGTCCCACCGGCATTGGCAAAAGCACTCTGATCAGGCTGATACTGGGTTTGCTCAAACCCGCCAAAGGGATTGTAACGGTTGGAGGATATCCTGCAGGGAGTGCCGTGAGGAATAATTTTATGTATGTGCCTCAAGGCAATTCGCTGCTTAGCGGAACCATCCGCAGCAACCTGCTTATGGCGGCCCCCGATGCAGGTGAAAATGATATGAAGGAAGCACTGTCGCTGGCCGAAGCCGACTTTGTATTCTCCTTGCCCGAAGGGCTTGACACCCCCTGCGGTGAGACCGGCAGCGGCTTGAGCGAAGGACAGGCACAAAGGATTGCAGTTGCCCGCGCCTTGCTTCATCCAGGAGGTGTACTTATACTTGACGAGTCCACGTCGGCACTTGATGCAGAAACCGAAGAGCGGCTGCTGAAAAATATCCACAGCCGGTACAACGGCCAAAAGACAATCCTTTGCATCTCCCACCGCGAGGCGGTCACCCGCTTTGCAGATGCGGTGGTGGAAATAGCCTAGAGCAATCTTCTCAATCCCCTGAGCAATCTTTCCAGGCCCTTGTCAAACATTTCCGGAGGACAGGCAGCGTTTATACGGATATAATTGTCGTCGCCGTACATACTTCCGGCATTTATCCACACCCGCTCAGTATTCAGCAGTTCCTTCTCTATCTCCATAGATGGCATCTTTAGAGACGATGTATCTACCCACACCAGATAGGTCGCCTGCAAATCGGCCACCGGTAATTCAGGCAGTTCGGTGCGGAACGCCTCTATCAGGGTATCGTAGTTGCGACGGATGGTGGCATTCATCTCTTCAAGCCACAGAGCGCCTTCGTCTGAGTACGCAGCCACGGTAGCCACAGGGCCGAAGGGGTTCACATCGCAAATCTCATATACGTTGAGCACACGGTCTATTGCCTGGCGCCAAAGCGGCCTGTCGGTAACTATGGTTGCCATTTTGAGACCTGCAAAGTTGAAACTCTTGGACGGTGAAACAAGGGTGATGCTGTTGTGGACAAATTCATCTGAAATTGAGGCGAACGGAGTATACGGCACCCCGCCTGGGATGATTTCGCAGTGGATCTCATCGCTGACAACAGTCACTCCATATCTCAGGGCGATCTCCCCCGCCCTGCGCAGTTCGTCGGCACTCCAGAGCCGGCCTGCAGGATTGTGAGGGTTGCAAAGCAGCAATAGCTTGTTGGAGGGATCGGCACACCTGGTCTCGAGGTCGGCAAAATCCATATCATAGGTAAAACGTCCGTCCGGAAGATTACGGCGCAACAACGGAGACTCAACGACCCGGCAACCGCTGTTCCTTATGGAAGAGAAGAAACAATTGTACACAGGTGTCTGGATTATGACCCCGTCCCCCTCAGAAACGAGGGCTTTGATACAGGCGGACACAGCCGGTACCACACCTGTGGTATAGAGCATCCATTCACGATTGAAGCAGACTCCGTGGCGCTCCCTGAACCAATCCATAACCGCTTTGAAGTAATTATCCTGCGGTTTCACATAGCCGAATACACCGTGAACAAGACGATGCTGCATTGCCTCCAGAATACACGGGGCCACCGGAAAATCCATATCCGCGACCCACATAGGAATCATATCCGCCCGCTCTTCAGGAGTCAGGCAAACGCCGTCGGGCAGGTCGGCATCCCACTTGTAACAACCCGTTCCGCGACGGTCAATGATGCGGTCAAAATCAAACTTTCCTTTCATTTTATTTGCGTACTTCTATGATGCAGTCGGCAGGCTGACGTATATTGCCGTCTATGGTCACGCTCCCGATGCTGTCGGCTGTTATATGCCCCGAGGTTGGGTTCTTTATGTTCTCTATATGACCTTTTATGTCCGCCCTCACGGTGGAGTACTCGAACACCCGGTCGCAGGCGGCGTCAAAAGTGCAATTTTCCAGCACCAGATTGTCTACATAGCAGAGCAACTGCTCGCCGGCAAGACGGCAGTTCACCAGCCGCACATTCTTTGAATGCCAGGCAAGATACTCTCCGTCGAGTTCGGAATCATAGACAGTTACATTCTCACATTCCCAGAATGAATCCTTGGTGATTATGCGTGAAGAACGCACCACAACGTTGCGGCAGTACTGGAACACATATTTGGAGTCGCTGTCAAGATTTTCCACCTCTATATCGGAGGAATGCATAAAGGGATATGTACCCCCGCGCAGGGTCACATCCTTAATCCTGAGTCCGCTAACTCCCCAGAACACTTCGTCGGCATCGTTGATCTGCACATTTTCTAGGGAGACATCGTGCATCTCCCGGAAAAACTTGGGGCCGTCTATAACACAGTCACGCATCCTGAGTCCGTTGGTATACCATATCGCAGAGCGTGATTCGGGTGCGAAATAGCAATCCTTCACTTTGCAACGGTCCACGTGCCAGAGTGGGTATTTGCCATAGAATTTGCAGCCCGTCACCTCCAGGTCACTGCAATGCTTCACGGCCGACTCGCCGTCTTCTATCACTATGTTCTCCAGCATTGCCCCGTGAGTTTCAAAAAGCGGCCGTTCTCCGCCAAACACTTTGTCTTTTATTACTATCATATCGTCTTATTTTGCAACAGATTATGATTCATCCATTTATCACCGCGGATACGCCAAAGCAACAGCGCACCGCGCACGTTCAACTCAATCAACATCGCAATCCAATAGCCCATCAGTCCGAATTTTGGAGTAAGCAATACGGCGAGCACAATCCGCACCGCCCACACACTCACCAGATTGAGAAGAGAAGGAATCTTTGTGTCTCCCGCACCGACACAGGCACCGAAGGCAACTATGGAAGCTGCATATCCCGCCTCTGCAAAGGCCTCCAGCCTCAGGCATCTGGCGCCCAAAGCAACCACATCGGCATCGATGCTCAGCAAGCCCATTATCTGTTCGGAAAGGAAATACATCACTACCGCCAGCATCACCATCATACCCACCCCAAAAGCCAGCGTAATGCGTGAAAAACTCTTGGCAAGGTCTTTTCTGGAAGCTCCCAGACTCTGCCCAACCAGCGTGGTGGCGGCATCTCCCATACCGTAACCCGGCATGTAGCAGAAACTTTCCGCTATGATAGCGAAAGAATTGGCTGCAATGGCCACCGCCCCCAGCGGCGCCACGATCAGCGTACTGGCGATATATGCCCCACGCATCACAAGGTTTTGGAACCAGAGCGGACCGGAGATACCGGAGGCCTTGCGAAGCACGGGCATATCCGGACGGAACGACCCTTTGTGCCGCAAAATGCCCAGGTCACGGTTTTTAACCAAAAGGAAATACATTATCAATATGGCGGTAATGGACTCTGCCAGTCCTGTGCCCAGGGCAGCGCCCTTGACTCCCATTCCAGCTCCGGGCATAGTGAACGTCAGTCCGGCAAGTGAAATCTCCCTGGTGGGAAATATCAGCAGGAAGTTGAAAACCACATCCAGCACGCACATCAGTATATCCATCAGTGCGGGCAGTTTCATATCGCCGCAGCACTGCAGCATAGTCACTCCGAAGAAGCTCAGTTGCATCATCGGGACAAACATGCAGAAGATGCTGAAATAGGCACTTGCATCGTCACGGATAGACACCTCGCCGCCCAGCCAGCCTGGCAGTGGCGCGGCTATCAGAAGGCCTGCGGCACTGAATATGATTGAGAAGGCAAGCACCACCGCCAGGCCCTGGCGCAGCACATTGCGGGCGGCAGAGAAATCGTTGGCTCCTATATTGTGGGCCACCTGCACAGAGAAGCCCTGCCCGTTGGCCATACAGAAGCCTCCTATCAGCCAGGTAGATGTCGAGACAAGACCTATGGAAGCCGAAGGACCGGCACCCAGGCTGCCGACCATAGATGCGTCTATGAACTGCAAAAGGGTCGAAGCCAGCTGCGCCAGGATAGCCGGACCGCATAGCAACAGGGTCAATTTGATACGATCCCTAAGTGCGAGCGGCAACCCGTCCCGGATACCTTTAAGCAAGATGTCCTTCTCTTTCATAAGGGATCACAAAAAGCCTGTAGAAGCAGGCTCAGACCTTGAGGGTGGAGCGGCTCACCGGAAGTGAAAAAATAATGCCTTTGGCTTCTGCGGCAATGCCGGCATCCTTGTACACGGCACGTTCCACTTCGTCTTTTATCCCCTTGGGGACCAGAATCATCACCAATTCTTTTTCGGGCTGAATATTGATGTTGAAGAACTCTTCCGACTCGGGGTTTGCGGAACCGCGGGCGCGCAGCACAGTACCGCCCTTGGCTCCGGCGTTGCGGGCTGCTTCCATAACGTTTTGCGAAAAACCTGCGTTCACTATGCAGATTATAAGTTCTTGACTGTTCTCCATATCATTCAGTTTTTGACGGTTCGTTTATCATTGCCCAGGAATCCATACACCAGCGTGCCGATGACACTGGTCAGAGGTATCGTGTAGGCTATACCCTTGTAGTCTTTACCCTTGGCGAACTGTTCCTGGAGCACGGCAAAGAGGTCATCTGCCTGGTCTGACCTTATCACACTAAGTATGAGCGACTTGGGTCTTTCGGTAAGGCCAAGGTAATCCAAAATCAAGTGAGTCGTACCCTTGGCAGGCATTGTAAGTTGCACGTTGGCCTGATGGGAAGTGATGATACTCTGGTAGTAGGCAGACTTATTGTTGTGAACAATCGCCATCAGCATCTCAAGTTTAACAGGGGCTATATTGTTGGTTTTTTCCATAACCTGCTCTCATTCAAAATAAATAATCTGGTCGTCTGCGGCTGCAAGTATTCGGCGGATGGCAGCGCTCTCCCTCTGGCGTACACTCAGGACCGATTTGAAGCCGAGCGTCTGGATTGTGATCAGGGGCGTCATCGCCACCATAGCTACCACTCCGAATGCAAAGTCCAGTACAGCCGACTCACCCTGCAGTGTAGCGCAGGCACCGATTACCATCGGAAGTATGAAACTGGAAGTAAGCGGACCGCTGGCAACGCCGCCCGAATCGAAGGCTATTGCCGTGTATATCTTGGGGACAAAGAAAGAGAGTCCCAACGATATCAGGTAGCCCGGCACAAGATAATACAGGAGTGAGAAACCAAGATAGACCCTCAGTATGGAGAGACCTATCGACACTCCCACGCCTATCGACAGGGCAGCCATCATCTGCCTCTTAGAAACTTCACCTCCGGTTATCTCCTCTACCTGACCGTTGAGCACGTGTACGGCCGGCTCTGCGAGCACCACGACCATACCGATTACGAATGCAAGGGCAATCAGCAGCCAGGGATTGATGGCTGCCATCTGGGTGCCTATCTTGTAGCCTATCGGCATAAACGCCATAGCCACGGCAGAGAGGAATATGACAAGACCGACAAGGGTATAAACGATGCCCACGATTATCTGGATTATCTTGATCTTGGGAAGCTTGAGCACTGTGAACTGCAGCACCACAAAAAAGAGGAATACCAGCACAAGGGACCGGAGTACATCCAGCAGGTTTTCTTTCATCAGCCCCCAGATGCCCTCGTCCAGGATAGTGTCCATAGAGTAGTCGGCGATGGTGTATTCGAGGTTGCCTCCGGCAGTCATTGAGAGCAGCAGCATAGCAGCCACGGGACCTGCGGAGCAGAGCGCGATGAGGCCGAAACTGTTTTCACTCGCATTGCGTCCTCCCACCGTCATCGCGATTCCCACACCCAGTGCCATCAGGAACGGAACTGTGATAGGACCGGTGGTAACGCCACCCGAATCGAACGAAAGCGGCACGAACGCCCCTTTGCCTGATGAGAGCAGCAGCGACGTCAGGCAGAAGAGTATCATATAGAAAAACATCAGAATGGCTGTCAGGTCGCTGTGGAAAAGAATTTTAAGGACGCCCAGCAGCAGGAAAATACCCACTCCGATTCCCACGGAGAGGAGCAGCGCCATAGGCGATATCACAGCGCTTACCTGTGATGCCAGAACTGAGAGATCCGGTTCCGCAACCGTGATCAGCACTCCCATAAGCAGTGACACCAGCAACAGAATGAACAATTTACGCGACTTGGTGAGGCCCTCTCCTATATGCTGGCCCATAGGAGTCATAGCCATATCGGCGCCCAGATTGAACAGGCCGATACCGACCACAAGCATGGCGGCCGCCAGTACAAAAACGGCAATCTCCTTTGCCGGAATGTCGACCCACGGCGTAAGTGCCAGCAGCAGTACCAGCACACTTATGGGCAATACCGAGGTCAATGCCTCTTTGAGTTTGTCACGCAGGGATTTCCAAAGGTCTGGAAAAATGGAATCAGATTTAACCATATCATTCAAAGATAGCGAAAAATTTATCATCTTTGCAAATATGAAAGATTTGCGCAGCAAAATAGACGAGATAGACTCGGCGATGGAGCGTCTTTTCGAAGAACGGATGTCTGTCGTAGAGCGCATCGCTATGGAAAAGAAGGCCGCCGGGCGGGCAGTTGAAGATGCCGCCCGCGAAAAGGAGATGATGGACAGGCGATGCAGCGCTCTGGGCGACAAGCGTCTGGAGGGCTATTATACCAGTTTTCTGCGCAGTGCGATAGAGGTTTCCAAGCAATATCAGACGGACATTATCTATGGTCCCGACTCGCTCGGAAAAGATATCCTGGTAGAGAACGGTTCCCTGTTCAAAGCAGCTGAATTGCTTGCGGTCGGAAGCGGCAAGGTATTGATTGTCACCGACAGCGGTGTGCCTGAAGAATACAGTCGCACCGTCGCCCGATCGCTGTCTGACGCAGGTATCAAGACTTCGTTTTGCACCATAGACCAAGGTGAAGCAAATAAAAGTCTGGAAAGTTACCGCAAGGTGATGGAATCCCTCGTAGAGGGGCGTTTTACCCGCACCGACGCTGTTGTGGCGGTGGGTGGCGGCGTAGTGGGAGATTTGGCCGGATTCGTTGCTGCCACGTTTATGCGCGGCATCCGGTTTTTCAACATTCCCACCACCCTGCTTTCCCAAATCGACTCTTCGATAGGCGGTAAAACTGCCATCGACTTCTGCGGCGTAAAGAATATCGTGGGTGCGTTCCACTTCCCAACCAGGGTACTTATCGATCCCGACACACTCACCACGCTGCCCGGTCGGCAATTATCCAACGGCCTTGCGGAAGCAATCAAGATGGCCGCTACGGGCGATGCCGAACTCTTCTCTATTCTGGAGATTTCCACCGACCTTAAAAATGACCTGCCGGAGATAATCCGCCGTTGTCTTCTCTTCAAGAAAGGCGTGGTGGAGGCCGATCCGAAGGAGAGCGGCCTGCGCCGGGTCCTGAATTTCGGCCACACCGTAGGGCACGCAATAGAGGCCTGCGGCGAAGGGAAATACCTTCACGGAGAGGCGGTGGCCATGGGTATGCTGTATTTTGCAGAGGGAGAGGCAAGGCAGCGTATAGAAACTCTCCTGAGTAAATACTCCCTGCCGGTAGGACACGACATTCCCGCCGCCCGCCTGGCAGAATTCATAACCCACGACAAAAAGGCTTCCGGAAACGAGATTACTGTGGTAAAAGTGAGCAAGATAGGCAGTTTCCGCTTTGAAACAATCAACATACAAGATCTCAGGCTATGAGCAACACCCTCGGACACAACATAACTCTCACCCTGTTCGGCGAAAGCCACGGCTCCTCTGTCGGGGCCGTTCTTGACGGTATGCCCTGCGGCATAGAGGTAAGGGAAGAATACATAGCTGCGGCGCTGGCCGCAAGGCGGCCTTCGGGAAGCGGCGAGACCTCACGCGTAGAAGCCGACAATTTCAAGATAGTGAGCGGAGTATTCAATTCTTATACCACCGGAGAGCCCATCTGCATACTTATAGAGAACAGCAACGTACGCAGCGTCGACTATGAGGCCAACCGGTTCCTGGCCCGTCCTTCCCACGCAGATTATGTGGCCCACGTCGCCCGCAAGGGCTTCGAAGACCCGAGGGGCGGAGGCCACTTCTCGGGCAGGCTGACAGCCCCCATCGTGGCACTTGGCGCAATCTGTACCAAAGCATTGGATAATATAGGCATAAAGATTGGCACTCATATACTTAGCTGCGGCGGCGTAAACGATATACCGTTCGACTCCACAGACACCGAAGCGCTGGACGGACAGATTGCGGAGGTTCTTTCCAGACACTTCCCAGTGCTTGGCGACGTAAAAGAGAAGATGTCGGGCGCCATTGAATCCGCCCGCCTCAACCAGGACTCTGTAGGCGGCATCATCCAGACTGCAGTCACCCATCTTCCGGCCGGCGTGGGCGAGCCTTGGTTCGACTCCCTGGAAGGAATGCTGGCCAACGCTATGCTCTCCGTAGGCGGAGTCAAGGGGATTGAGTTCGGCCTTGGATTCGGATTTGCCCGCACTACCGCCCGCGCCTGCAACGACGCCTTTTACAACGATGGCGGCACAATCAAAACCATCACCAACAACAACGGCGGCATTAACGGCGGCTATTCAAACGGAATGCCCGTAGTGTTCAACTGCGCCGTGAAACCCACCCCGTCGATTGCGGCCGAACAGCGTACGGTAAATATGGAAACCGGAGAAGATTCCACAATCAAGATCACCGGCAGGCACGACCCGGCGATAATCCGACGGATCTGCCCGGTTGCCAACGCAGTCACAGCCATAGTGATATGCGATGCCCTCAAGGGCGCATTCTCCAACTCTATTTT
>CACYEB010000003.1 GCA_902773305.1 uncultured Bacteroidia bacterium | reverse complement strand
GCCTCATCTTCGAAAGAGGCGGCGTCGAACACCGGGGTATAGCCCCAGCGGATGGCCCAGTAGTCGTTCACGCCGAACAGCGGCGGAGTGAGCTTCACTCCCCGCTCCTTGTCGCCCGGCTGCGCCACATAGTTGAAGCGGGCGTAGTCCATAATGGAGGTCGTTGTGCCGTTCTTTTCGGTAAAGGCGGCGTCTCGCAGCATCTCGGTGGGAATCACGCTGGAAGCGCTCATATTGTGCATCAGGCCAAGGGTGTGCCCCACTTCGTGGCGGATGACATACATCAGGGCGTCACCCAGTTTTTCACGGGGGATGTCGGCGGTGCGCACGTCGCTGTCGGCCTGCGCCGTCTGGGCAAACATCCAGTTGGAAATGAGCTTGATAACATCGTGGTAGACATAGACCGACGCGTTGATAATCTCGCCGCTGCGGGGGTCAACCCACGAGGGACCCATAGCATTCCTGATGCCGATGGGGGCATAGCGGATGCAACTGTAGCGGATATTGTCGGGGTCAAAAGAAGGGTCGTCTTCGGGGAAAGGCAGCGCCCTGACGGCATTCTTGAAACCGATGTTTTCGAACACCACGTTCCAGGCCTCCACAGCCCCGAATATATATGGCTTCCACCACTCGGGGAAGTCACTGTCGATATAGAAAGTTATGGGCTTGACCGGCTCCACCTTCTCGCCGCGGCGGTAGGCTGCGGTGTCGGCGGGTTCCAGCCGCCAGCGGTTCACGAAATACTCTGCCCTTGAACCTTCGCTGCCGCTCCCCATCCGGTTGCGCCCGGTAAAGAAGAAATTGATGCGGGGGTCGGCCTTGCGGGGGTGATATATCTCCTCGGGCAGCAGCAAAATAGAGCGGGTCACCAGTGCCGTGAAGGCCTTGTCTTTGACCACCTCCTTGCCGGTGTTGGCATTGGAGAGAGAGTATGTATAGCTCATACTGCTGGTCACCGAAAGGTTGTCGCTGAAAGATTTCACGCCCTCGATATAAGAGAGGTCCTTCTTGTAGTTCTGGCTGCGCCTGTAGGCGGAGTAGTTGTTCAGGTTAAGCAGCGGCCGCATCTGCTCGTCGTCGCCCAGGAACCAGTCGGTGACATCTATCACCGAATAGCCCTCCGGCGAAGTGGCGGCTATCTTGAACTTGCGCGTCACGGCGCCTATATTGCTCTTGGACAGGGCCCGGGTGATGTTGGCCTCGGGCGAAGCGATGTCAAAGTTGACGCTGCGCACCAGGATGCAGCTGTCGGCCATAGTAAAGGCAAAAGGTATCAGGTCGTCCTTGCTGCCCACCACGCCGTTGGCATTGTCACTGGTGGCCTTCACGGTGGAACCCATTATGAAGGTGCGCCCCAGCAGGCTGTCGGGAATCTCAAAATAGACCTTGCCTTTGGTGAAATGCACGTTCAGAAGCCCCCGCACAAGGCTGTCGCCCTTGTCAAAGAGCTTTTCGTATTTGGGGTTGCTCTTCTTGGCGGTAGTATCCGCCTTGGCTTCGGCCGCGGCCTTTTTCTTGCCGAAAGGCCAGATTGTGGCCGATGCGGGCGATGGCGCGCACAAGAGCAGAATCAGCGCGGCTGCAAGCAGTAATCTGTTGGATTTTCTCATAAAGATCTATCTGAATGTCGGGCAGATGGCGGTAATCTCTCCAAAGCCGCCGTAGGTGCCATTGTTCTTGGAAGTGAAAAGGCCGGTGGACACATTGAACGGGCGCAGGTAAATCTTGCCCTCGCCGGTCTTCTCGTTATAGGTGGTAATAATCAGCTGGAGGCGGTGGGTATCCAGTATAAACTCGTAGTCAGAAGGATAGTACTGGTGAGTCCCGTACCAGGCCTGTGTATATTGCTTTACGGATGTTATCTTCTCGTCGGGCGAGTCGGGAGCCCAGTTGACCTTGCGGGTATTTACGCGCCCTGCGGCCAGGATTGTGGCGTAGAGCTCGTTCTGCGTGGCATAATACATAAGGTCGCAGTTGTCGCAGAAGGCGACGCTGACAATCTTGTCCATATCGGTGCCGTTCAAGTTATAGACGTTGACCTGTGGCGTCGTGTTCTGGACATCGAGCTGGCAAACCCTGTAAACATCTGAGGGGTCCCTGAGCAGGAAGCAGAGCGTCTGGTTGCGGCCGCAGCCGCTGCCTATGCTCACGCAGCCTTGGGTGGGGAAGCTAAAGGTGTAGGCCACCTGCTGAAATGCCGTCTGGGTGAGGTTCCAGCCCATAATAAAATAAAAGTTGCCGTCGTTCTCGTTGAAAACTGCCAGATGGCCGCCCTGCTGCATGGGGCCGTGGGCTATATTGTCCGGGCGGAAGAAATTCTTCGGCTCCAGCGAAAGGCCCAGCGCCGAATACTGCCGGTCGATGTGGCACATCATCCCGAAGGGTTCCCCGCCTACTATGGCGCCGTTGGAGTAGCCGGCAAAATTGAAGATATCGGTGGTGCCGAATTCGGTCTGGTAGGCAGAATAGAACAGCGGGGCATCCGTCTCTGTCTCTACAAATGTAAGCGGGTCGATGGAGCGCATATGGTGGTCGGTGCCCACCAGGATGCGGTTCTCGCCATAGACTCCAGCCCCTCCGGCATCGGTGTCGGTCATCTCGCATACAACATTGACGTGATCTTCCAGGATGTGGCCGTTGGCCAGTTCATACAGGGCTCGGGTGTAGGTGGGCTCTTCTGAGGTATAGCCCCAGGTCACATATTTGTTGGCCAGAAGGTCAAACTCGCTTGTGGCGCCGCCGTCGCGGGTATAAGCCACCAGCAAACCCTCTCCAAGCGAACTTGCCACAAAGAGCTTGCAGGCAGCCATCTTGACCAGCCCGGTCTGCTTGTCGGTAACCTCCAGCCTGATGATATATGGTGTGCCGGACGGCCTGTTGGAGACCTTATAGTCTATGGTTGTACCCTCTCCCAACTCTATTCTGTCATCGAGCTCATTGGGCTTAAGGTCTATTGTCCACTGGCAGTCCAGATCGCTCATTGTGCGGCCTTCCTGGCTCACCGTAACCTCCAGGTGGATTTCCTGCCCGTAGAGGACATACATAGTGGGGTCAAGCCCCTGTATGACTATGTCCGGAATCTCGTGGTCGGCCTCCGTACTGAGGTCTGCGAAGCAGGAGACGGCCATCAGCAAAGCGGCCGCTGCGGCAAGAACCGGGAGAAATATGCTTGATAATTTCTTCATCTGCTAAAGGACATTTAACGTTTCTAATATCGTCGGAATCACCTCCGGCTTTCTTCCGTTGCCGTGGGCAGTGGTGTAGCTGGTGTATTCCTCGTAGTCATCGCTGTGGCGGTAGGGCTGGCCGGGGTTCTCGCGGTCGTGCTTTTGCACCCATTCGCGGAATTCGCGGGTAGAGGTGTAGTACCACGTGGGGAGCTTGTAATGCAGGGCAGGATTCTCCTTTGCAGGAGTCTGGCTGTTGACATAGGTCTCTATCTCTTCGCCGAAATAAGCAACCATCAGACGGTGGAATTCTTTGCTGTAGCCGTGGCAGAAATACAGATACCAGCCGCGCCACACGTCCGGAACCGGACGCGTATATTCTTCCGACCAGGTGATTTCGGCAATCTGCTGGGCGGGAGGACCTGCCCTGAAATGGTCGTTGGGCACTATGTGCAGTTTGATGTCCTGCCGCTCGACGCCGGCAGGCAGATGGTTCACCCTAAGGCGGACAAAGCCCCTCACGTCGCCGGCCGGAATGACAGAAGACAGTATCGTATAATCCTTTCCGAACACAGCGGTTAAATCTTCCGGTTCTACCTTGAATTCGCGGTCATAATC
>CACYEB010000002.1 GCA_902773305.1 uncultured Bacteroidia bacterium | reverse complement strand
GTTGACCGATGCCGACATATTGTGGCTGATGGCCGTACGGGTCACGGCATCCACCCAGTCGGTGTTGATGCCGCTCTTGAATTTGTAACCGGTGCTGGGGTAGTACATAGAATATATCTGTACATACTCGTCACCATTCAGTACCGGGAGCTTCCCTAAAGGCCGGTCAAATGAGAGACCGTAGTTGACAGTGACCTGTGCATCTTCCCGTGCGCCTTTCTTGGTAGTGATAAGGATGACGCCGGCGCTGCCGCGGGAACCGTAGATGGCGGTGGCGTAGGCATCCTTGAGAATCTCGATGGACTCGATGTCATCTGGATTGAGCGCGGCCAGGGGGTTCCTTTCGAAATTCTGGTCTATGACATCGGAATTGAACTGCAGCGAGCCGCCTCCGGTGGTCATACTGCCCATAGCGAAGGCGCGTATGGAACCGCCGGTGGTGCTGGACAGATTATTGCCGCGGTCGGTGCCGTAGATGGGCACGCCGTCAATCACGTAGAGGGGGTTATTGTCTCCCATAATGGAGCTGACTCCCCTGATTACCAGGAGGTTGGCGCTACCAAGTCCGCCTGATGAAGCGGAGACGAACACACCCGGCGCCTGTCCTGCCAGCAGCAGGTCCAAAGATGCGCCGGCCGCATTCTCTTCGCGGAGTTTGACGGAGCTCATCGCTCCGGTGACGTTTCTGCGATCCTGGGTGCTGTAGCCGGTTACAACAGATTCCACGAGGCGGAATCCGGTATCATCCCGCAGGGTCACGTTGAATACCGAACGGTTGCCGGGTGCCTCCTTATGGGTCTCGTAGCCAATCATAGAGAATGTCAGGACGGCCCTTGGCGTAATCTTTATGGTGTACTTGCCGTTGCCGTCGGTATAGGTGGCATTGGGGGAGCCTTCTTCATAGACCACGACCCCGGCCACAGGCAGGCCCTTATTGTCGGTCACAGTACCTGACACCGTAACCTGGACCTGCTGGGCCCAGATTACGGTGGAAAGTACCAGTGCCAGAAGGGATGACAGAAACTTCTTCATCCGAATTTAATTTATTTGATTTTCTTCTTCCAGGTATCGAAGATCATTTCGTCGGTAGCGGCGGGACCGCCATAGAAACCGGAGCAGTTGCCACGACCGCCGAAGATCCAGAGCATATCACCGTCCACAACCACGCAGGGGCGGGAGCGGCCGACATAGGTGTCGGGCATAGCGTTTTCTCCTTCGAGGGCAGTCCAGTTGACGCCGTCGATAGAACGATAGATCTTGTTGGAAACAGCGAGCTCGCCTGACTCGTTAAAATACTCGCCGCCGACCATGTAAAGGACGTCGCCGGCGCTTGCTACCCTCATATTCCACATTCCGCCGAATCCGCCGTCTGCTATCTCTTCCCTCCAGGTCAAGCCACCGTCAGCAGTACTGAAGACAGAGGTCTGTTCGTAACCGGACTGGACAAAGTTCTTGAAACCGCCGGCGATGTATGTCTTGCCGTCAAAAGAATACAATGCAGAGCATTTATTCAGGTAGGCGGGGGACGCGGATTCAACGCCCTCGGCTCCGGTCCAGGTAAAGCCGTCGGTGGTGGTGGCCACGTTGTAAGTTCCCTGAAGCTGCATAAATATACAAGCTATACCTCCCAAATAAACCAGCTTGTCATCTTGTACTAAGAATCGGGTGTCAACCCAACCGGTGAAAGAACCGTCTTCATTGACTACAGTCTCTTTTTTCCAGTGTTCGCCGTCGGAAGAAGAGCAGAGGAAGCACTGATTGATTTGAGGGAAGCCGTAGAAAGACTCGGGAGCGGTTCCGTCTTCATCGGTGCCATAGAAACGGCCACCGCCGTATGCCCAAAGCTTGTCCTTGAACACAACCAGTCTTGCTCCGAAAGCTCCGGTGACGGCTATGTCCGTATTGACTTTTGTCCAGGAGATGCCGTCTGCAGATTTGTAAACGTCATAAAGTGCAGGATTCTCGTCGGCGGTTCCTTCGGGATATGAAGAAGTGATAGCGTAGAACTCGCCCTTGAACAACGCAATGTCAAACCAAGCGCACTCGGGGAAGCCCGAGTTTCTCATATCTGAGTTGACCCTCTTGCCGGAGGTCTGGCTGGCGTCGTTGGCATCTTCGATGACTGTGACGGTGTAGGAAACCTCCTTTCCACCCTTGGCGGCCACGATGGTGACGGGAGCGGAAAAGTCGGCGGTAGTTACACCGTTTTCGACAGCTTTGCCGCCCATCTTGATTTCTGTATCGATGGTTGCGGTGTAGCCGATCTTCATAACGTACTGTGCAGCGGGCATACCGGGCTCGACGGGATCGTCGGTGTTGACGATGGTCTTTGCATCCTGGTCAACCGTGCATTTGAGAGTCTGCCCGGTGGGCATAGTGAGAGAGAATGTCAGGATTCCGAAAGGATCCTCTACAGGTTCGGGCTTTTTGCACGATGTGAGCATCAGTGCCCCGATAAAGAGGACAGCCAATACTCTCGAACTGATTTTTACAAATGACTTCATAATAAAAATTGGATTATTGGTTGGTTTATCTAGTCTTTATTGGAGTGGCCGGAATCATACCCGCACCCATCGGGGCGGCGGCAGGAGCAGCCTTGGCAGCTTCTTCCTTCTGCTCTGCCTTCTCCCTTTCGCCGGGCATATAACCGTCCAGCAGGTCACCGATAGTCCTTCCGATGGCTTCGCCACGCAGATGTTTTGCCACTATCTTGCCTTCCTGGTCAAGCAGAAGGATGAAAGGAATGCCGCTGAACTGATACATATCCATCACTTCGGCACCGGCATTGGGAGCCAGAGCCTGCGGCCAGGGGGTGCCTTCTTCTTCAAGAGCCTTTCTCCAGGCCTCTTCGCTTCTATCTATCGATACGCTGAGGAATTCCACGCCTTTGTCTTTGTATTTAGCATAAGTCTCCTTCAGGTTGGGAATCTCTCCGCGGCAGGGACCGCACCAGGAAGCCCAGAAATCTATGAGCAGGAGTTTGCCCCTGAAGGTTTCGGGGCCGACAGGATTCCCGTCGGAGTCGGGGCAGGTGAAGAGAGGCGCCGGCTGGCCGACCATCATACGCATCTTGCGCTCTTTGTCTTCGGCTTTCTGTGAACGCATATCAGCTGCGGGCTTGTAGCCGGGGTGGGCCTTCTCTATTTCGTCCAGCGCCGAATTGATGAGGTCTTCTTCAGAAATGGGGTCGAGCATCCTTATGATGGCAAGTGTGCTGGGAGAACCGGCGTAGCGCTCGAGAAGGTACTTTTCACGGGCGTTGACATCTGCAAAGTTGGCATCGTAAAGGGCCTTGGTCAGGCCATCCTTGTCGGACGGCGATACAAAAGCGGCTCTGTAGGCAGCCTGAGATATGGCTATCATCTGTTGATAGTTGCGGAAATTGTTGAAGTTCAGGTCGTTCATCAGATCGTTCTTGGGACTGCCTTTGATTATTTCGAACGGCGGGTTCTTAATCTTGATGGCAGCGGTGTCAACGCCGCGGAAATCGATGGTCATATCTTCGTCCTCTGCCCAGAGTGACACTCTTTCCCAATAACCGCAGTTGAGATCGTAAACGCCTGGTTCGTCGATTTTTACCGTGATGCAGTAGTTCTGGTTTTCATCGACGGGGACAACGGCAAGCGTGTCCCTGCCGTGATCCTTGAAACGGAGCAGGGTCATCTGCATATCGGGATCGGTAAATTGGACGTGTCCCTTGATAGTGACTTTATTGTCACGGCAGGATACGACAGCTGCCGCAACAAGCAATAACAGGAATAATCTTTTCATATAAATCAATTATTGAATAACTGTTCAAAGATATTAAAAAATACTTGACAAAATCAAATGAAATATTTGATACAGAACGTTTTTCATATTATATTCGCTTAATTATTTTAATAATTGACCGCGCTATGAAGAAAATTATTATCGCTATTGTCCTGCTTGCTTTCAGTTCGTCACTTTTCGCACAGAATGTGGACAGTTATGGTATCCCTACCAACAGTTTGAATGTAGAGGTGGCAGATGCTCTGTTGCCGACCGTTATCGGTGGCGTGGCTGTTGGTCTTGGCGTAGCGATCGGCGCCAGTATGGCTGCTATCTTTTCCGGTGGCAATGCAACTGTGGACGGACCTCAAATCAAAGGCGTCACGCCTTTCTTTTCGGTCGGATACGAGCACCATTTCCCCGACACGAGGTGGTCGGTAGGCCCTGAGGCGGGTTATTGGCACGCCGGATTGTCAAACAAAGAAACCTATCAGCATTTCCATCTGGTGACCTTGAACGCCGCCGGCAAAATATATTATAAGCCTGCCGGAATCTGCAAGCTTTACGGCGGTCTGAATCTCGGTGTAGGTATGGTTCTCTCCGGAGAACAGTCCCTTACCCCCGCAACCAAGGGCAAGGCCCCGGAAGACGGCACCTCAACCGAGCCCGAGACCAAAGACGGCCCCGGCGTTATCCCGACCTTCCAGTTCAACCCCATCGGTATGAGACTGGGCAGCGAGAAAGTGGCGTTCGTGGCCGAACTCGGTATCGGCTACAAGGGCATCTTGCAGCTGGGTATGAATGTGGCGCTCTAGGCGTCAGCGTTTCTTCTCGAAGACCCGGGCCGCACGTTTCAGGTTTTGGATGATGGGCAGTTGCTGGGGGCATACTCCTTCGCACTGCCCGCATTCTATACATTCAGACGGCTTGCCGCGGTTCTGGATGTGTATGGAAAAGTACCATTCACTGTTCCAGCTGCGGTCTATGTCCTTTGCGTTCAGGTCTGAGAATATGTCGGGGATGGGAATCTGCACAGGACAGCCGTCGGTGCAGTAATGGCAGCCGGTGCAGGCAATCAGTTTTTTGCCGTTAAGGATTTCCGCCACCTGTTTTACGGCGGCCTTCTCCTTGTCTGACAGCGGCTTGAAATCTGACATAAATGACAGGTTGTCGCGCATCTGGGCCATATTGCTCATCCCGGAGAGAACCATAACCGTCTGCGGGAAAGAGGCGGCAAAGCGTATCGCATAGCTCGCCTGGCTGGTGCCCGTTCCAAGGGCATTCAGCGGCTCGGCGGCATCGCCCGGCAGATTGGCAAGGAGACCGCCCTTGACAGGCTCCATAATCACCACGGGTTTGCCGTGTTTTACGCAGACCTCGTAGCACAGGCGGCTCTGGATGCCGATATCCTCATAGTCCAGATAGTTGAACTGGATCTGCACCAACTCAATTTGAGGATATTCGGTGAGGATGCGGTCCAGGATATCAGCCTTGTCGTGGAAGGAGATGCCCACGTGGCGTATTTTTCCCTCATCCTTGAGCTGGAATGCGGTTTCGTAGGCGCTGCAGGCTTTGTATTCTGCAAAGTACTGTTCGTTCTGGGCGTGCATCAGATAGAAATCGAAATAGTCCACACCGCAGGCCTGCAGTTGTCCTTCAAAGAAATTGCGGATCCCCGCCGGACTTTTTTCGAACATACCGTTGGAGAGTTTGTCCACCAGCAGGTACTCCTCACGGCTGTGCCGGCAACTCAGACACTCCTTGAGTGCCTTCTCGCTCGCTCCTGAATGGTAACCGTGAGCCGTGTCAAAATAGTTGAAACCCTGCTCCAGGAAATAATCTGTCATCGCACACATTTCCGCGATGTCTATCTGACCTCCTTTTGAGGGCAGCCTCATACAGCCGAAACCGAAGTTCTTCTTTATTTCAGGGAATAAGTTGTCCATTGCGTCTTTGTTTTAGGTAAAGATAACAAATATCGGTTGATTATGGCTATATTTGCGGCCCCATTGAGAAATTGAAACAATAAATATCAAGTAATGAAAAAGTTTTTTCTGATAATGATGGCTTCTATGGCAATCGCTTCCTGCGCGCCCAAGGGCGAGAAGGCTCCCGCGCTGGATCTCTCCAATCTTGACACTACCGTAAGCCCCAAGGCGGACTTTTACAGGTATGCAACCGGAGGCTGGCAGGTAAAGAACCCCCTGCGCCCCGAATTCTCCCGTTTCGGTTCTTTTGACGTAATATCCGAGACCAACCAGAAGCAACTCAACGAACTCTTCGAGTCTATGGTGGATATGAAGGCCGCCAAGGGCTCCGTGGACCAGAAGATATCCGACCTCTACAAGATGGCTCTGGATTCGACCACCCGCAACGAACTGGGTGCCCAGCCCGTTATGGAAGAGATTGCCCGCATCCAGGCGGTCACCACCAAAGACGAACTCTGGCATCTTCTTGCCAAGATGAGTCTGGAAGGCACAGGAACCGGTTTTTACGGCAGCGGAGTTGATGCCGACCTTGCCAACAGCGATATGCAGGTGCTTTACCTGGGCCAGGGAGGCTTGGGTATGGGCGACCGCGATTACTATCTCAAAGAAGAGAATGCGGCTCTCAAGGAGGGTTATCGGCAGTTCCTGGTCAAGGTCCTGAACCTTTGCGGTCTCGAGAATGCAGAGGATATCGCAGCCAAGACCATGGAGGTGGAAAACAATATCGCGGAGTACTCCTGGACACGCGAGCAGAACCGCGATATGACTGCAATCTACAATCCGATGTCTTCAGAGCAAGTCTTTGCGGCATATCCCAACCTCGGATTTGCCATCGAGTGCGAAGAACTGGGTATCCCCGCACAGGAGAAGATCATAGTAGAGCAGCCTTCTTTCTTCGAGAAGTTCGATGCCTATGTGGCCGGTACTGACCTTGAGACTCTCAAGGCATACGCACTCGCACATCTCGTGAGCGGTTCCTGCGGTGCCCTGAGCGATGATTTCTACACTGCAAGCTGGGAGTTCTTCAGCCATCAGATGGCGGGTGCCCAGGAGCAGAAACCCCGCTGGAAACGTGCTATGCAGGTGCCTAACAGCCTGCTTGGTGAGGCTGTAGGCAAGATGTACGTAGAGCGTTATTTCCCTGAGTCTTCCAAAAAGAAGATGCTGGATCTGGTAGAGAACCTCCGCGCCGCCTGGAAAGAGCACATCGCCGCCCTGGACTGGATGAGCGACAGCACCAAGGTCCGCGCTCAGGAGAAACTGGATGCTTTCACCGTAAAGATTGGCTATCCTGACAAATGGAAAGACTATTCAACCCTGAACATCGACCCTGAGCTGACCTATTATGAGAACCTGAAGAATGCCAGCGCCTGGTATATGAAAGACAATCTTTCCAAGCTGGGCAAACCCACCGACAAGACCGAGTGGGGTATGACTCCTCAGACCGTAAATGCATACTATAACCCCACCACCAACGAGATCTGCT
>CACYEB010000001.1 GCA_902773305.1 uncultured Bacteroidia bacterium | reverse complement strand
GGCGACAATCTCTCCCAGACGCTGAGCCTCGGAAAAATTGTTGCCGTGAGTCACGTGCCTGGGGCTCTGATCGCCCGAAGTGCCGGTGAAGTATGCCACCGGGCATCCTTCGCCCAGAAGTTGCTTGCGCAGCAGTTCGCGGGTGTAGTGGGGAAAGTCTGCAGAGCAGAGTCTGGAATCTTCGTGCAATACTGTAGGATGCATACAAACCACCGTCATAGCGGCAATGTATTTTTTGTCAAGGTCACGCACCAGCATCGTGGGGACCTCCATATCCTTGGGACCCGCGGGGTCGTGGCGGTTGGTGCCAAGACCGGTGGCATCGCCCGTTACAAAGCCTATTTCGGCTTCGCGGGCATTACCGTATGCATTGATTCCGGCTTTGATTGACTGAGCCACCACAAATCCCATATACTCTTTGTCGTATGGCGGCACGACTTTGTCGTTGCGGCTGATAATGACATCGAAAGGAGTAGGGGCGGAGTGGGTGTGCGTGACGGAAACCATAATGTTGCCCTGAGGTACACCCGTCTTTGCCGATATCCCGCAACGGATGGCGGCCACCTGCTCTTTGTTGAGATAGAGTATGTCGTGGGTAATGAAAAATACCTGTTTGCTGCCGTTGTCCAGATAGATGGCTGTACAGGTCAGGGGATCGTGAGCCCCCTCGCTCATACGCTCTACATAAGGATATCCGTAGAGGAACTGCGAGTTTTTCGGGGTTATCTCTTCTGTCGCAGCACCGGCTTTAAGTATTTCTTTTGTCATCTTAATACTCGTTTACCCAATCAGGCTCGATGTTCTTTGCGATGGTCTCCGATACGAATACGCTTGTGGGGACCGTCTGCATAATGGATTCGGGGATGCGCGGGCTCACAGGGCCGTGGAGCACCAGTCGGGTGGTGAAACGCTGCCAAGCCGATGAAGTGCCGTGGATGGTGATGGCGTGGGTATCGTGGCGGTATTTTGCGGCAATTACGTCACGCGGGCCGATGGTGGCTGCTTTGGGTGGTACGGCGGCAAGGTTGCCGCTGAGGCCGAATGCACCGTGCAGTGAGTTCTGTGCCAGTGTGAAAGGGGAGAGGGTGCACACGCGGGCGCCCATTTGCTTCCACTCTTCAAGACTCCCCTGGAATTCGGGTGCATCGGGCTCTATGAAAGCCAGGTGGCCGGTCCAGCCGGGACCTGCATATACGATGTCGGCTTCGCCGGCATCCTCTATCATCTTGCTGTAGTCGTTTATGTTCTTGTTGGTAAAGCCGGTGAAGTGGCTGCGCTCGGGACGCAACTTCTCGTCAAGTTCATAATAGAAGTTGTGCAGCATCGCGTAGGTGAATCCGCATTCCCAGGTTTCGGGAGCGATGTTGCCGTCCTGGTCTGCATACTCGTCCATTGCAAATGCATAGAGGTTGTGGCAGTCTATCTTGAGGGCATTGCACATACGTGCCACGTAGCGGTAGGTGGTTACCGGGTTTGGCAGGATCATCACCACTTTTTTGCCGGTATCGGAGGACTCCTTGAGCCTGCGGACCATATCTTCTATCATAAAGTGCTCTACAGAAGCGTCGGGCACTACGCGGATCTTGTAATCGGGATTTGGATGTTTCTCCATATCCTCTCTCTTGATGGCCGCCACGCGGTCTATCACAGCCTTGTCCCTGAAGGGAACCCACTGCGAAGGCTGGTATATGAACTTGTTGTCTGACATATAGTTTATGATTTTAAATGTTTATCTCTTGTAATATTCATCGCCGGAAATCCAGGTGCCCTGAACCTCGAGGTTAGAATCCAGAGCCACGAAGTCGGCATCGTAACCTGAGGCCAGCAGACCTTTCTCATTTTCAAGGTGAAGTACGCTTGCCGGATTGTAGCTGAGCAATTTGCTGGCTGTCACCAGGTCGAGTCCCAGGAACTTGACTGCATTCTGCAGTGCCACGTCAAGGGTGAGGCCGCTGCCGGCAAGGGTGTGGTCCTTTACACTGCGGGCCGGTGCGCCGGGATAGTCAAAGCAGATATCTCCCATATTGCCGAAGGTGTAGGTTCCGGGTTCGAAGCCGGCGCCCACGTTTGCATCTGTAATGAGGCATACCTTGCCGGGACCGCCCTGCTTTGCAACGAGCGCCATCTTGACGGCAATCGGATCTACATGTACTCCGTCAAGGATGAAATCCACGCTCACCCGGGGGTCGGCCAGAACCGCCTCAACTATGCCGCTGGGACGTACGCCTGGTTCGGAGACGGGAGGGCAGGGGAACACGTCGTAGAAATGGGTACAGTGGCGAGCCCCGAGTTCTATGGCCTTCTGTGCCTGCTGCACATTGGCGGCAGTATGGGTCATAAAGACCGGGTTGCCGCCCTCGGCCATAATGGGAATCAGGTCAAATATCCCTTCCACGTCGGGAGAAATGCTGAAGATGCATTTGTAGGGCTTGGCAGCCTCTATCAGGGCGCGTACGCGGTCGGCACCGCCCCCGCCTATGGCGTCTTTGTTAAAGGCACCCGTGAGTGCCAGGAAGGGCCCTTCAAGATGGAATCCCAGAATGTGGGTGCCTTCGGGCGAGGTGGCGGAAAGAGTCTTTAGATAGGCCGAATCCTGCCCCATCGGGCTTGGAGAAACCGTGGGAAGGAATCCCGTCACGCCGTAGCGCGGCAAAGTACGGCACATTCCCGCCAGCGCCTCCGGACCATCGTCCACCAGGAAATTGTGGATGCCGTGGATGTGCATATCAATGAATCCCGGCACGAGATAGCAGTCAGAGCGGTCGTCTATACTGCATTGGGGCTTAACAATGGTGATGTCTGCTATTTTGCCGCCGTCCAGCACCAGGTAGCCGTCTACTATCTCGGATTCGGCAACGATCTTACCTTTTACAGCCTTCATTATCTGCCTGTCAGTTTATGATAATCTTCAAGTATCTGAGCGCAATATGCACCTACGCCGACTACGTCGGCACCCATACTGATAAAGTTGTAACCCATATCAATCAGTTCGGGCGCTCCCTGCACACCACCCGTGGTGCCTGCGAATTTTCCGTACTTGTGAGCCAGTTCAGCAACGCGCTTGCGGGTTTGTTTGAGCAGTGGGTTGGCGAAATTGAGCGGGTCGCCGATGCCCTGGCTGAAATCGGCCGGACCGAAGAACAGCATATCGTAGCCGGGAAGTGCGGCAATCTCTTCCAACTCTCCCAGCGGCTCCGGGTCTTCTATCTGCAGCACGGTGAAGCGCTGCTCGTTGGCCTGCTGCATATATTTAGCACCGTCCAGAAGGCAGTATGCGCCGTCGGCGTTGCCGCCGTCTATAGGGCGTCTTCCTACCGGGTGGAATTTGGTGTAATAAACTATCTGTTTTGCCTCTTCGAGGCTCATTACGTGCGGCACCATAATGCCCGTTGCATCCATCTCGAATGGCTTGATGAGATTGCTGTAGGGACCGCGGGAGACCCGCACCATCGTGTCGGCGCCGTATGCCTTTGCCGCCAGGATCTGAGCCTTTATGTCCTGCCAACCGTTTACACAGTGTTCGCGGTCCAGCCAGAGGCAGTCAAAACCGCTGAGTGCGGCTATTTCGGCAACCTCCATCCCCGTCATATTCAGTTTGAAACAGGTTGCAACCTGTCCCGCTCTCATTTTTTCAAGCACTCGGCTTTTACGCATATTGTCTACCATATCTTGTTGTTTTTATTGATTCTGTCGGTCTTTCTTTTTTACACTGCGCTTGATAAGTACCAGGAATACCACACTGGCAAGGGCAGTGAGGCTTACCACCTGAAGTATCAGACGCATATTCACCTGATGGTCACGTAGTATGCCTATCACGTAAACTCCCAGGCCGCCGATTACGGTGGTGAACATATTCATCATACCATAGGCGGTTGCCCTGTAGCGCTTGTCCGTGGTGGCGACTATGATCGGCATCAGGTTGGTATCCACAAACATACGGCTTATGCCATATACCACCATAAATCCCACTGCAACCCACAGCACCACGCTGTAGCCGGCAAAGAATGCGGCCGGAGCAGCGATGCAGATGCCTATTATGGGTATGTTGATGCGGGCGTATCTGTTCTTCTTGCTCCAGATGTCAGCAATCAGTCCGCCCAGCAGCAGTCCGAGTATCTGCCAGGGATTCAGGAACAGGGTGGCCAGCATACCGGCTTTGGTCTCGGGAAGGTTGAACTGTTCCTGATAGTAAGTGGGAAGCCAACTTCCCTCCACCTGAGCCAAAATGCCCACGATACCCCAGAATATAGAAAGGTAAATAAAAGACGGATTGGTGAAAAGGTGTTTGAACGCTTCGCCGAAAGATGGCTTCTTTTCCAAGGGCGCTTCTATGACTAATGCGGGCTTGGGATCTTTCGGAGCCTCTTTGAGTGTGAAAAATGCGAAGATGGTATAGGCGATACCGACTATTCCGAAGAGGAAGAATGCATAACTCCAGTCCTGATGGATGGCTGCAAGATGTGATCCGAGAAAGCCCAGGCTTCCGCCCAGTACCAGACCCGACATATGCAATCCGGTCGCAGTGGACTGAGTCCGCCCTTTATGATAGTCCATAATCAGTGCGAGCGCTGCCGGAAGATAGCACGCTTCGCTTATGCCAAGGGCGATGCGGCAGGCCAGCAACTGCTCGTAAGTGGTGACGCGCGACGTGAGCCAGGTGATAACAGACCACGACAGCAGACTGATGATAATCACCTTGACCCGGCTGAACTTGTCGGCCAGGTAGCCGGCGATGGGATTGGTGAATCCGTATGCCCACAAGAGAGCAGAGAACAGCAGCCCGTACTGCTTGTCGGTCATCGGTATTGCCGCCCTTATCGAGAGTCGCATCGTGGCGATCATAGAGCGGTCCAACTGGTTCAATGCTGCGGCAACAAAGAGAATAAGAACTACCAGCCAGGGATATATGACAGATCTTAGATCTTTGTTTTGGTTGATTTTCTCCATCTTTGGGAAGATCCGGCTCTTTTGCCGGTTCGAACCCCAAAGATAATAAAAAAAATCAACTATGGCACCGGGAAGCCGCTATGAGCGCAGGTCTGCGAGCTCCATCACCAGGCGTTCAGTCTTCTCCCAGCCAAGGCACGGATCGGTTATGGATTTGCCATAAACGCCGCCGTCGCCGCTCTGGCAGCCGTCCTCAAGATAGGACTCTATCATCAGGCCCTTCAGAAGAGCATTGATATCGGCGCTGTGACGGGCGGAGTGGAGGACCTCCTTGGCTATGCGGATCTGCTGGTCGGACTGCTTGCCGCTGTTGGAGTGGTTGGTATCCACGATGAGCGCCCGGTTTGGCAGTTGCGACTGGGCGTACTTCTCGCAAAGCAGCATCAAATCTTCGTAGTGATAGTTTGGAATATGGCGGCCGTTCTTGCTCACGCTGCCGCGCAGGATGGCGTGGGTGAGGGGATTACCCTTGCTTGTGACCTCCCAGCCGCGATATATGAAAGTGTGGGACAGCATAGCGGCGTGGATTGAATTGAGCATCACGTTCATATCACCGCTGGTGGGGTTTTTCATCCCGACGGGGATGGTGAGACCGCTGGCGGTGAGGCGGTGTATTTGGCTCTCTACGCTGCGGGCGCCCACTGCTACATACGAGAGCATATCTGAGAGATATGTGTGGTTCTCCGGATAGAGCATCTCGTCGGCACCGGAAAACCCGCTCTCGGCAAGGACGCGCATATGCAGGTGGCGGATGGCTATCAAGCCGCCGAGCATATCGGCGCTGCGGTGCGGGTCGGGCTGGTGCAGCATCCCCTTGTATCCCTCGCCGGTAGTGCGGGGTTTGTTGGTGTATATCCTCGGTACGATGGTAATGACATCGGCAACTTTTTCCTGCAGCTTTCTCAGGCGGCAGACATACTCCAGGACGGCGTCTTCGCGATCGGCAGAGCAGGGGCCGATAATGAGCAGCAGTTTGCCGCTGCGGCCGCAGATAATGTCTTCTATCCTGCGGTCGTTTTCTGCCTTGACGGCATCAAGGCCTTCCGTGAGCGGATATTGTCGTTTAATCTCTTCTGCGCTGGGCAGTTCTTTCTTTATCTCGAGGTTCATTACTTTTTATTAAAATATTGTCTCCTCGCGGTGGAGGTAATCATCATCTCTCTTACTGTGTCCAGGTCATCGCTGGCAATGGCCTCCTTCAGGCGGCAGAACTCTTTCTCGAACAGCCCCATCTGCTCCAGCAGTTTGGTCTTGTTCATCGCAAACAATTCCGGCCACATATTCTCGTTGATGGTGGCGATGCGGGTCAGGTCGCGGAAAGAATCGCCTGTATAATCTGCCAGATGTGTTGAATCTTTACTGCACATAAGCGATACTGCTATGCAGTGAGTCAGCTGTGAAAGGAAGGCAATCATTTCGTCGTGCTCTTCCGGAGAGAGGACTGATATCTTCCCGAAGCCCAGTTCGCGTCCGAGTTCCTTGGCACTTTCTATGGCTCCGGGGGTGTTGGCTTCAGTAGGGGTCACTATATAATTGGCCCCTTCGAACACCTTTGAATTGCGATTGTCTATTCCCGAAAGTTCGCGGCCCGCCATAGGATGTGCAGCTATGAACTCGACATCACTGCGGAGAATATCCTGGATGCGGTAGACAACCGCCCCCTTGACCCCTGTTACATCTGTAATCAATGCTCCGCTTTTGAGGCAATCCTGATACCGTTCTACCCAATTTATGAACAATTTCGGGTACAGAGCGAATACGACGATGTCGAAATTGGACACGAACTCTTTTGTTACATCAATTGTGCCGCAGTCGATTATGTTTGAATCAAGGGCTTTTGTGACCGTGCTCTGCCGAGCCGATATCCCACCGACGAACCAGCCGCGGGAATGCAGTTTCTCGGCGTAGGAAGCCCCTATCATCCCCAATCCAACTATCAATATTTTGCTTTGCCTATCCATTACAAATGTCAATATTCAGATGTTTAACATCTTCCCAGAACCCGGGATAACTCTTGCTGACAGCCTCGCTCCCTTCTATTGTTGCACCGAAAATGCTTGCCAGCGCAGCAAGGCTCATTGCCAGGCGGTGGTCGTTGTGGGCGGAAAAGACGACACTTTTGCATTCAAGGGCAGCCAGGCCTGCCTCGGATATGGGTTTTATATCAACGGAATTGTCCTCTGCGGTGGCATTGACACCAATTTTTTTGAGTTCGCAGAGGATGTCCGAAACCCGGTCGCTCTCTTTTATCCGCAGGCGGGCGGTATTGACAAACCGTGCTCCGTGCTTGACGGCTGCAAGGCAAAAGAGAACCGGCCCCAAATCTATGCAGTTGCCGATATCTATTGTGCAGTACCCGTCGTCAAGTTTCCGAAACAGCTCGCGGTATACCCTGTCGCCCTGAAGCGATTGCGGGTTTAAGCCGGTAACTGTCACTTTTCCCCCAAGGTGGTTGTAAATATCAAGGAATGCGGCGTTGGACCAGTCGCCCTCCACCGAGCAGTCAGGGAGGCGGTATGTCTGGTTCCCCGGAACAAATATCTCATTGTTATCAAACCTGGCTTCAATGCCAGCCATACGGAGCACATCCAGCGTGATGTCGATATACGGCCGGCTTTGTACGGGCGGTGTCACAACTATTGTGGAGTCCCCCTGAAGAAGAGGCGACGCGAACAGCAACCCGGTGATATACTGGCTGCTGGTGGCGCCATCTATAGTAAAGGTCCCGCTTTTGAGCTCCCCTTCGACGGTGAGTGAATTCCCGCTTTGAGAGAAACAGATACGCTGCTTGTCAAATAACTTGCGGTATTCACCAATGCCGCGTGAAAAGAGTTTTGTACTGCCGGTAAAATACCCCTTGCCGCACTTTGCCAGGGCTACGGGAATCATAAACCGAAGGGTGGAACCGCTCTCGCGGCATTCCAGCGGCCTGCATTCTCCTGCAGACAGATGGGCAACCGTCGCTTCGCGGCCCGATATGCTGACAGAAGCGCCAAGTGCCTCAATGCAGCCTATGGTGGCCGAAATGTCGTCAGAGAGGTCTATATTGCCGATGCGGGTGGGCTTGGCAGAGAGAAATGCAGCCAGCAGCAACCGGTGGGCGTAGCTCTTCGAGGGCGGGGCGCACACCGTACCGCTTGCGGTGCTCTTTGCTATGTGGCAGCGACTCATTTGTCAAGCAGGATATCAATTGCTTCGAGGTAGCCGCGGATACCGTGACCGATTACCGATGCTTTGCAAGCGGGGCGTATGTAGCTTATCCTGCGGAAATCTTCGCGTGAATGAAGATCGCTTATGTGAACCTCCACGCAGGGGATTCCGACCGCCTTGAGGGCATCCAAAAGGGCTATGCTGGTGTGGGTATATGCTCCCGGGTTGAATACGATTCCGTCGACCTTGTCCCTGAAGGCCTGTTGGATACGGTCTACCAGATCCCCCTCGTGGTTTGACTGGTAGAATTCCGCCAAAATGCCGCGCTCGCAGGCATAATCAGCAATCTTCTCTACGAGTGTATCGTATGTTTCGCGCCCATAGATGTCAGGCTCGCGAATACCCAACATATTGAGATTGGGGCCGTT